>JAUVWD010000035.1 GCA_030604285.1 Chloroflexota bacterium | reverse complement strand
CAGCCAACTACGCCAGATTTATAAAATGGGTTCTCTAAGTCAACTGGTTGAGATGCTACCGGGCTCTTCTAAGCTTGCCTCCTATTTGCCTGCCGATGAAGGAGACAAACGGCTAAGAAAGGTGGAAGCCATCATCCTATCAATGACTCCTCAAGAACGGCAGAGACCAGCTATTATTGATGGCAGCAGGCGCAAGCGCATCGCTCGAGGAAGTGGCACTACGCCCCAAGATGTGAACCAGCTGCTTAACCAATTTTACCAAATGCAAAAATTGACTAGATCCATAGCCCAAGGCAAGTTGCCCAAGAATTTGATTGGCAAGTTCGGTGCCCCCTTCGGATAGAACCCCTTAGATTTACTCTAAGTAGTCCCTGAGCTTCCGACTATGACTAGGGTGACGTAACCTGCGCAGGGCTTTGGCTTCGATCTGACGGATCCGCTCCCTGGTGACATGGAATTCTTGCCCCACCTCTTCTAGGGTGTGAGCATGCCCACCCTCCAGGCCAAACCTAAGCCTTAGCACTCTTTTCTCACGGTCGGTAAGCTCGTTAA
The DNA here is from genome assembly GCA_030604285.1 of Chloroflexota bacterium. Classification (GTDB taxonomy): domain Bacteria; phylum Chloroflexota; class Dehalococcoidia; order GIF9; family AB-539-J10; genus JADFUX01. The sequence goes on along the minus strand of JAUVWD010000035.1, from coordinate 6,714 downwards.
GCACATTATCAATCTGCTCCTTGAGCAGTTCTCGTGAAGCAGCGTCTATCGGCGCTAAGGTGGCATGGTCCTCCACAAAATCACTCAAATGGCTATCCTCTTCTTCCCCAATAGGCATATCTAGGGATACGGGCTCGCGAAGCAGATTCATAACCTCTTCCACTCTTCCCGGTGGCATTTCCATCTGCTGCCCAATCTCTTCATAGCTTGGTTCACGTCCATATTGCTGGGTCAATCGCTGATTTGCCCGTAGCAGTTTATTAATAGTCTCCACCATATGCACCGGAATACGGATAGTGCGGGCTTGGTCGGCTATAGATCGAGTAATTCCTTGCCTGATCCACCAAGTGGCATAGGTACTGAACCTGTAACCCTTCCTATATTGAAACTTCTCTACAGCGCGCGTTAGGCCGATGTTTCCCTCTTGGATGAGGTCAGGAAGGGCCATGCTGTGTCCAATATATTTCTTAGCTACGCTCACTACTAGACGCAGATTTGCTTCTATGAGGTGTCTTTCTGCCTCCCTTGCCTCAGCCTTCACCTCGTCAAACTGGGCTTTGAACTGCCTCTCGTAAGGCTCAAGACGAGACACTAACTCATTGTTAGCCAAAAGAGCTTTTGTTTCCCGAAACGAAGCTTCGTTTCCAATAAGAGCCAGCGATTCGGGTGACAACAGACGACTGCTTACGGAGAGATTTACCATGGCTTGCTCGGCTTCAACTCCTTCCTTGTCCACCCCTTGAGCAACAGCCCTCGCTAACGCTGGATCAAACTCACTATCAATAGCAGCACGAAATTTGGGATCTGTGATCGTCTCTACCAGGCTAGAAGAAGGATCGACATTGCGCTGTTCCTTGATAATCTCAACCACGGGATAGGCTTTTAGTAGTTGGGAAATCAAGTAGATTACGGCGTGAACCGCTGGTGGAAATGCTCTATACTTCTTGAAGTATTTATCTTCAATTCTTTCTAAGTATTTGCCTTGCTCTACCTTGCTAGATAGTTCTTTCTCCTGAGCAGCATTAAGAAGAGGCACCCTGCCGATCTTGTGGAGATATGCACGCGTCAGATCATCAATTATCTCATGCTCGTACGGCTCCATCCGTAGCTTAGCTTCTTCGAGGCTAACTTCAGTAACATCCTCTGGCGACTCCTCTTCAACCGGCCCAGCAACGTCTTCAGTTTCAACCTCATTTGTGTGGGCTTCTTCCGCCATTGATTCCCCATCACTATCTAATCCCGAATTTCGTTTCACGATTGGATCCACTATTTACGCCTCCTTCTTTCGCCAGTACTGTGCTTGTTTCATGAAGATCTCCTTAAGTTCTTTACTGGCTTCTATCCCTTGTTCCTCTAATTTGGCCAACTGCGCGCTTACGCCCCCTGCCTCATTTTCCAGGGCGAGAAGTTGCTCTCTGCTAACCTCTAGTTTTCTCAATAGCCTTTCTTGCAATCGAAGACTACATTGAATGAGAGAGGAGCCCCGCATCTTTTCATCCTCCCCAATAGCTACAGGAAACGTCTTACTTAATAGATAGTTTAAATGCTCGAGAAGACTAAAATCAAGTTTATCCTTAAGGGTGGGAATGTCTGGAGAATGCTGCCATCTAATGAATAGTTCCCGATTATCACTGGATTCAAAATGGTCAACTGAAAGCTCCTCGGCTGTCTGGCGAAGTTCGGGATACTGGACTAGCAAAGCTAGACAGTATTCTTCGATAGGATCGGACAAAAGCTGAGGGGAAAAGGTGGAGAGGGACGCTTCGGCTGTTTTTCTAGTTCCTTTTGCCTTCCTCAAGGCGACCACTATTAGGGATTCGTCAACCTGTATCAGACGCGCTAATTTTTGTACATAATGCGCTTGTCTTACAGGCTCTTTTATTTCATGAATTAAGGGCAAAAGCCTCTCCATAGCTGAAGACTTATCCTTGACCTTACTAATATCGAGCTTATTTGTTGCAGCCCCGAAGGCAAAGTCCAACAACGGAGTGGCTTGCCTCACCAGATTTTGCCAAGCGCCGGGATCCTCACATATCACTTCGTCGGGGTCTTTATCCTTAGGCAAAGGAATGACCTTTATTTCAGCATCAAGAACATTTTCGTATCTCACCAATCCAGACCATAGTGGTATCGGTGTCGTCTTTTTGTCCAAAGAAGAAATCAATATCTCTGCATCCCGCAAAGTAGCCTCCTGCCCAGCAGCATCGGCATCGAGAGCTAAAGCTATGTTTTTGGTCAACTTCTTGGCAATGGCCACTTGCTTTTCAGTCATCGAAGTCCCCATCGAGGCAACTACATTCCGCCAGCCATGCTGATGAGCCATAAGAACATCCGTGTAGCCTTCCACGATTATTATCAAATTTTCCCTTCTAATAGCATCTTTGGCTTTATCAATCCCATAAAGGCTAGCACCTTTGTCAAAAATCAACGTCTGGGGAGAGTTAATATACTTGGGTAAGGATTCGTCTAGTGCTCTAGCTCCAAAGCCAATGACTCGACCCTGAATATCACATATGGGGAAAAGCAATCGGTTGCGAAACCGATCATAGCTACCCCCTTCCTTTTCGATTACTAAGCCAGCCTCAATTAGTCTGCTTTCCTCATATCCCTTTCCCATGAGGTATTTCTTGATGGTTTCCCAGCTATCGGGACTAAAGCCCAAACGTGCCTGCCCAGTAGTTTCAAGCGTGACTTTCCGCTTGCTGAGATAGCTTCTGGCACCTTCGCCTGCCTTGGTATTTAGAAGTAAGTGGTGATAGTATGCGGCTGCTGCCTCGTTGATTTGAAACAATTCCTCCCTTTCCCCATCCTCAGGTTTGCTTGGCATCCTTGGTGCGCTCAAGGTTATGCCCGCCCTTTGAGCCAAAAGGCTAAGAGCCTGACTGAAGTCGATTCCGTCTTTCTTCATGATGAAAGAGAAAGCATCGCCGCCGATACCACAAGCACCGAAGCAATGCCAGGTTTGTTGCTCTGGAAAGACAAAAAATGAAGGGTGTTTTTCACTATGGAATGGGCATAAGCCCTTGAAATTGCGCCCTGCTTTTTGCAAAGGAACATAATCGGAGACGAGTTCCACAATATCTATTTTTTGCTTTATCTCATTTATGACAGTCACTTAGAGATCCCCTCTGCTAATTGTAGGGCATATTGGTCGGTCATTCCAGCAATGTAATCGACGATACTGCGCTCTCTTCTGCCATCTGAATAGAAAAATTCTTGAGGCAGTTCGTCCTCGTGGGCGAAGAAATGAGAAAACAAGAGGCGCAGTATTTTCCTCGCTGTTTCTGCATCCTTTGTAGCCAGACTGGCATAATATACCTTATCGAATAGAAACTGGCGAAGGCTATCTATTGCTTGGAGAACCTCTGGACTCATTCCGATTGACCGTTTTGCCAAGTTGGCGTGCCTGCTAAGCGGCCAAGAATAGGCCACGATATCACAAACAAGCGTGTTGACTCTTTGCGAGTGTCTGTAGCCCAAAATCCTTGTTGCCGAGTCAGGCAAATCGCTTTCCTCAAGCAACCCCGATCTTATAGCATCATCAACATCGTGGTTAACGTAAGCTACAACATCTGCCATCTTACATACTTGACCTTCCAAGGTGCTGACATCCTCCCATCCTGCTCCTAGCATTTTAACCTGCCCTTTGGAGTGCTTGAGTATGCCATCACGCACTTCCCAGGTAAGGTTGAGCCCCCGCCCATTCCTCTCTAATGAATCAACTACTCTCAAACTCTGTTCGTTGTGTCTGAAACCGCCGGGACAGAGCTCATTCAAGACTTCCTCGCCTATATGCCCGAAGGGCGTATGTCCTAGGTCGTGACCCAGAGCAATAGCTTCAGTTAGATCCTCGTTAAGGCTTAAGGCCCGAGATATGGTTCTTGCAATTTGAGACACCTCCAACGTATGGGTAAGCCTGGTCACGTAGTGGTCGCCTAATGGGGCGATGAAAACCTGCGTCTTATGCTTGAGGCGGCGGAAAGCCTTAGAATGAATAATGCGGTCGCGGTCACGTTGAAAGCAAGTTCTTATCGGGCATGGCTCTTCCCATCTTAACCTGCCACGGCTGAATTTGCTCCTCACCGCGTAGGGAGAAAGAGTTTCTTCCCGTTTCTCTGTCTGCTGACGAATGCCAAGTTCAGAAATCATTGAGGTCTTTGTTCTTAACTAGGAAGATTTAGGTAGAGGAGTCACTTAATCTTGCTTCTATAGCAGCAATTATCTCTCTCGTTTTGTCTATCATATCGGGGCTTACTGATACTGAAGTGATTCCCCACTTCACTAGTCTCTCAGTAAGTTCAGGATAGAAGGAAGGGGCCTGTCCACAAATCGAAGAGGTAACACCTTTGTTTGTGCAAGTTGTAATAACCTTTTCCATGGCTTGCATTACTGCTTGATTTCTCTCATCAAACATGTGTGCCAGCCTAGAGTTATCTCTATCTATACCTAGAATGAGCTGGGTTAGATCATTGGAGCCAATTGATATGCCATCTATCCCTGTAGCCACGAATTCATCAATAAGGAAAACGTTAGAAGGTACTTCGACCATCATCCACAACTTGAAATTGGGGGAGCCAAGCAGTCCCTCAACCTCGAATACTTTCTTAATCTGTGCCATTTCATCGGGTAACCTCACAAAGGGAATCATTACCCACAAATTATCGTACCTTTCTCGAACTCTCTTTATGGCCTCGATTTCTAGCTTGAAAATATCCAGGTCTTGAATATAGCGAGAACAACCCCGGTAGCCAATCATGGGATTCTCCTCAATTCCTTCATATTCCTCTCCACCCTTCAGGTTTCTATATTCGTTGGTCTTAAAATCACTGGTTCTATAGACCACAGGACGGGGATAGAAAGCTTTGGTAAAGCTGCTTATACCGTGAGCAAGTGCATCCATAAACTTGCCTTCCCGCTTTTCCCGGAGCATAAACCGTGGGTGCTCCCCAATTTGGGCAATAATGAATTCCGCCCTGAGCAAGCCGACTCCGTCAACATCCCTCGCAGCTACTTTACCTGCCAAACCTGGCTGGGCCAAGTTCACGTAGACCTTTGTTTTGGTTTTGAGTTTCCCCCTCATACTGGCACTGGTTACAGATACCCTTCTTTCTACTACCTTGCCCTGATAGACCCGGCCACGAGACCCATCTACTGTTATCACCGTATCATCTGTAAGAATATGGGTGGCCTTTTCCGTGCCAACTACACAGGGGATACCTAACTCGCGACTGACGATGGCAGCATGGGAGGTCCTGCCACCTTTATCAGTGACAATAGCGACTGCTCGCTTCATAGCAGGGATGAAATCTGGAGATGTCATTTCGGCTACCAATATATCCCCTTTGCGCACCTTATGTATTTGTGAAGGTTCAGGAATAATCCTTACCGGTCCTGAAGCTATCCCTAGACTGGCGGCTTCACCAATAAGAATAGGTTCAGCCTTGATTTCAGCAAGCTTTTGCTCTTTCATCCCCAGGGTTGTCACGGCGCGAGTTTGAACAACAAATAGCTTCTTGTCTTGTTTTGCCCATTCGATATCCTGAGGAAATTGGTACAAGTCCTCGAGAAGCTTCCCTAATTTGGCTAAAGCCACGATTTCTTTGTCTGCTAGCTTCTGCTTGTCTTGCTCTGAGCTGGCTGTAGGGACCTTAACGTTCGCGTTTTCTATTCCTGTCGCCTGATAGTTCTTGATTATCTGCCACTCTTGTTTGGCTATTTGCTTTTCCATGATAGAAAGATTGACTTTGTCTACCATGTACCGGTCCGGGGTTAGCTCTCCAGAAACAATGGCCTCGCCCAGTCCATAGGCTGCTTCGATAAGGATTTTTCCCCTGTCGTTGCTTAGAGGCTCCACAGTGAACATAACCCCAGAGACCTCGGACTGAACCATCTGCTGCACAGGAACGGCTAGTCCGACTGTGAGGTGGTCGAATCCTTGTTGTTCCCGATAAAATATCGCCCTGGCCTCGAACAGCGAAGCCCAACAACCTTTTACCGCAGTTAATACCTCTCCTTCACCTTGAACATTCAGAAAAGTTCGCTGCTGTCCGGCAAAAGAAGCTTCAGGCAGGTCTTCAGCGGTGGCTGAAGAGCGTGCAGCAACCAGTCCTCCGCCTAACTTTCTGTAGGCCCGCTTGATCGCGCGGGCAATTTCTTGGGGGATTGGGGGGCGGGAAAATTCCTCCTTGATTCTATCGCTAACCTCTTTAAGCTGCTGGGTGTCATCTACGTTTAGAGGTTCCAGCAGCCGACGTATTTCCCCGCCAAGACCCGTTTGCTTTAAGAAATGAAAATAGGCATCAGAAGTAACAATGAACCCCGGTGACACAGGAATGTTGGCACGCGCCATCTCTGCCAAGTTCGCTCCCTTCCCACCGGCTAAAGCAACATCTTGTTTGCTAAGCTGCTCAAACCAGGCAACGAACCTTGGTCGTCTTGCCAATCACTGCCTCATTGGATATAGTGAATCGGTTAAGTATATCATGCTGAGAGGCGATTGAGCAATCTCAACAATAGTAGCATATGACTTCCATCATTCTCGCTGGTGGCAGGAGTACAAGGTTTGGCTGTAGCAAGGCCTTTGAAACTGTTGGTAGTAAGTTCCTTATCCAGTTGGTAATCGATCGCCTTACCCGGCTCAGCAAGGAAATCCTTATAGTAACTGCGCTGAGTGGAGATTTTGCTTATTCACCATCCCCCATGACAAAAACGGTG
>JAUVWD010000037.1 GCA_030604285.1 Chloroflexota bacterium | reverse complement strand
GCCCGCGGCCACTGTAGACCGGGTAGAAGCACCCTTGAATCTGGTTACCACCAGGCTTACCGAAACCGGCGACATAGCTCCGGAGCAAGGCGGACTCGGGAATTTTATCATTCCAGTTGCTTTTAGCCTTTTACTTTCATTCTCCATCGTTTTCTCCTCCACCTATCTGCTGCAAGGGCTTAGTGAGGAGAAAGAGAATCGCCTTATAGAGATATTGTTGTCCTCCGTTTCCGCCAGGCAGTTACTCACCGGCAAGGTTTTCGGGATTGGTGCTGCCGGGCTGGCACAGGTAGTCGTCTGGCTGGTCTCAGCGCTACTCCTGTTGAACCTGGCTTCATCAACCATCGGCGGCTTCATCAGTACGATACAAATGCCGGCCAACTTTATCGTTCTGGCTATAGTGTATTTCATTCTGGGCTACTTGTTATTCGCCGTGCTTTTGGCAGGTGTCGGTGCCATCAGCCCCACTGCGCGAGAAGGACAACAACTAGCATCGGTGTTTATGCTTGTGGCAGTTTCACCACTTTGGTTCGTATCTCTACTTATGGCGTTTCCGAACAACCCAGTTTGGGTAGTACTTACTATTTTCCCCTTCACTGCGCCCGTGTTAGTGATGGCAAGGCTTGGCTTGACTGGTATTGCTACCTGGCAACTGGCCGTAAGCATAGCTGTGCTGGTGCTATCCATCATTGGGGGGCTGTCATTGGCAGCCAAGGTTTTCAGGACTTACTTGCTGATGTATGGGAAAAGACCAAGGTTTGGGGAAATTCTCCGAAGCCTCAGGAGTGGATAGGCTATGGTATTCGGCGATACGCATGAAATGGGACATGCCTATGTTCGTGCAATGGTTACTAGTCAAAGTGAAGGGAGAGCCATGTGGCTCTCCCTTCAATATCTACCTCTTGTCTTGCTGAATCAGTATCTATTTCAAATGTCCGAGCCGCTCTTAGCGGGCTGCTTGTCACGCTGCCAGCATGGGGTGACGTCATAAGCAAGCACCCTCTTTCGGGTCTTACTACGAGGCACGCCGATGCGCTCCAGTTCCTTCTCTACCTCAGGGGTGCGCCCTTCCCAGAGATAAGTCCTGAATGGCTCTGGTATGCTATTAACATCTAACTGATGGGCTACGACCCCGCGCCTTATGCTGACCGACTCAAACCAAGGATGGATGACCCTGCTATCTACAGCAGCGTTGACTACCGCTACCTTGCCCGAATTGAAAGCACGATACAAAGCAGGACGGATCTCATCTGGCTTGGTCACATACTCGCTGTGGCAACCTATCGCCTCGTACATCTTGTCGTAGCGAACATCAGGCAACATATCCCAGGAATCCACCTGCCCTTGGAACCAGGCGCTTACTCCTCCGAAGAAGCTATCGGTGTTGCAAACCAGGTAGACTATGGGCAACCTGTATCTCAGCGCCGTTTCCAGGTCACCACCTTGCATACCTATACTAGCATCGCTGGTGAGAACGAACACCTCCTTGCCCGGCCTTGCCAACTGAGCACCAATTCCCATCCCTATCCCGTGTCCAATGCTGCCGGCATCGCCGGAATCCAGTATCTGCCCATCGAACTTGGCTTTAATCTTATCAGTAATGAAGGTAGTGCCAAGGAAAGAATCAAGAACGATGGTGGCATCGGCATCGAGAAAGTCAGCTATTTCCCGAGCGAGAATCCAAGGATGTATAGGCACACTATTCTCATAATCCGCCTCATCCTGGCTCAGTCCATCTTCGTATTCTTGACGGCAAATATTCAAGTGCTCTAGCCAGGCTGACCTCTGTGGCGCCTCCTTCGCGGTATCGCGAGCATGATTTACCATCTGCCTTAGTACCAATTTGGAATTGCCGATGATAAACTCTTCGGTAGGTAAGGGAGCCCAACCATCTGTAGCTGATTCGTCCACCACGATTCGCTTCGCCTCTGAAGGCCAGGCAGGAGGTCTGCCCGTACGCTCAACGGCTCCCAACTTGAGCCCGATTATCAGAATAACGTCAGCATCAGCCCAAAAGTCCGCCCTATATGCTCCACCAACGGCCAGAGGGTGATCCTCAGGCATAGCTCCTCTGGCTCCCCTCCTCATGTTGACGGGGATACTAAGCAATTCCGCAAGCTCCTGAAGCTCGGCACCAGCATCCGCCCAATAGACTCCTTCCCCAGCTACTATTACGGGCCTCTCTGCGTTGAGAAGCAAATCAAATGCCCTCTCCACCGCCGCGGGATCACCTTGAGCCCGTGAAGGCGATGCCGTTAGTTCTTGGGGTACATTCCCTATTAGCTTCTCTCTGTCCAAGCCTCCTAAAGCGCGCATAGTCAAGCCCATCACTATCAAGCCCGGGGGATACGCCATGCAGTCTCTTAAGGCCCGGCGTAAGTAGAAAGGAACTATGCTCTTATCATCAATATCCACGCTCCATTTGGTCATCGTGTTGCATATGCTACTGGGATATGCCTCTTGGAAAGCACCCCGATGACTTTGATCCCACTCATGCATTCCGAAAAGACCGATAACGGGAGCGCGGGCCAGCCAGGCCTGATTTATGCCGCTTAAGGAATCCATTACCCCTATGCTGCCACTGCCGAAGCAGATACCGGGGGAGCGAGTGCACCTGGCATAGGCATCAGCGGCATAGGCTGCCCCTTGCTGTTGACGCATATGAATCCGTCTTATCCCGTGGTCATGAAATCCAGTCTCGAGCCCCCATACATAAGTTGCAGGGATGCCAAAAGCATACTCTACTCCGTGCTCCTTAAGTATCTCCCCGACTACTTGCCCGCCATGAGTCCGATATCTATACTCACGCAAGCTTATCTCTGGTTCTTCTGGTCCTCCCATTTCTACCTCCTTAAGTTTATTCTTTTGTTCTAGGCTGACAAGCCAGCCAGTTTTACCTTTCTAATCCAACTACTATCTTAGAAGAATTTGCTCCCAAGAGTCAAGGTTTTCCCCACTTAACCCCTCAAGTAAGCATCAATGTCGGCGGCTGCCCGTTTGCCTGCTCCCATGGCGCTGATGACTGTGGCTGCTCCTGTGGCCATGTCGCCACCACACCAGATTCTGTCCCTGCTAATTCTGCCTGAGGCCTCATCAGTTTGTATTGTGCCCCACTTGGTGACTGCGAGTCCTTTAGTTGTTGAGGGAATGATTGGGTTAGGTCTCGTGCCGAGAGCGGGGATTGCTGTATCGACCTCCATTATGAATTCACTTCCCGGCTTTTGAATTGGTCTCCTCCGCCCACTTTCATCAGGCTCACCAAGCTCCATTTCATACAATTCCACCGCTTTGACTTTGCCTTGCTCATCGCCGATGAACCTGCTGGGATTGGTCAGAAGCTTGAAAATAACTCCCTCCTCCTCAGCATTCTCTCTTTCTTCAAGCCTGGCGGGCATCTCCACTATGGAACGTCGATAAATAATGTAGACTTCTTCAGCTCCAAGCCTCAGGGCACATCTGGAGGCGTCCATGGCTACATTTCCTCCACCGAAGACTGCCACCCGTTTGCCTACTTTAAGCGGGGTATCATATTTAGGGAAGAGATAAGCCTTCATCAAATTTGTTCGAGTGAGGAATTCATTGGCTGAATAAATTCCACTCAGGTTCTCTCCTGGGATATTCAAAAACATTGGTGCCCCGGCGCCAGGGGCCAGGAAAGTAGCATCATAGCCATTTCCCAGAAGTTCATCCACGGTGGCTATTCTACCTATCACCCAGTCAAGCTTGATTTCCACACCGAGTGACTTCACATAATCAACCTCACCTTGAACAATAGCTTTGGGCATTCTGAATTCGGGAATTCCGTACATTAGCACACCACCACGTGCGTGGAGCGCCTCGAAAATGGTAACTTCATATCCCAGCTTGGCCAGGTCAGCAGCACAGGTTAAACCCGCTGGTCCCGAGCCAATTACGGCTATCTTCTTTCCGTTGGGTATTGGCTTCTCCTTCTGCTTTTCAGCGGCTTCGGGGTGAGCTCGCTCCCAGTCAGCTACATAGCGTTCCAAACGGCCAATAGCGATAGGAGCGCCTTTCTTGGCTAAATTACAGGTCATCTCGCACTGCGTTTCCTGAGGGCAAACCCTTCCACAAATGCCGGGGAGGCTGTTTTTGCTCTTGAATATCCTTACTGCCTCGGGCATGTCCCCGTCACGAACGGCAACTATAAACTCAGGGATATCTACGTTGACGGGACAGCCTTCCTTACAGCCAAGCTTCTTACATTCAATGCAGCGATTTGCTTCTTCAACAGCTTGCTCTTCGCTATAGCCCAGGGCTACTTCGTTAAAATTCTTACTTCTTACCGAAGGCTCCTGCTTTGGTATAGGTACCCGATTTAGATTTATCTTTTTCTTTTCAGCCATTGTCTATCTCCTATGATTTCATAACCCGTGCTGATTCTCACAGTGGCCCAAATTCAATGACCTTGCGTGCTTGGTAGGACGAGGCCGCCGCCGATTAATGGCGAGACGCCGATTGACTTCTTCACCCACCTCTTTTGTCCTATCGTGCCAGAAGAGAAAAGCTTTGCCGCTGGCTTCCATGTTTGAAATTGGTTTGTTTTTCTCGAGTCCTGGAGCCACTTCGGTAAAGATTCCCCGTTCTTACCAAAGGATCCTGCCCTCGTATAGCCACCCGATTCAAGTTCATTCTGTCTGGCATGACCCCGCTCCTTTAGCCGAATCTCGCTACCTTAAGAGGTTAAGCCACTCCCGCTCCTAGTCTCCCCTTCCCAACCTTTCATAGAAAAGCGAAGCCGTTCTTTCGTCGGTCAGGTATGTGCGCATCCGTGAGGTCAAGAGCTCCCAATCAACCTGATGGCCATCAAATTCAGGACCATCCACGCAAGCAAATTTCGTTTCACCGCCCACTGATACTCGACAACAGCCACACATGCCTGTTGCATCAACCATTAGCGGTGTTAATGTTACCATAGTCTTTATGCCATAGGGCTTGGTGATTTCAGAAACAGCCTTCAACATGGCTACCGGCCCCATGGCAATAGCTCGACCTATACTGTTCTGGTCTAAAATCTCTTTTACGAATGTAAGCCCTTTGTGACCCTTTGAACCATCGTCCGTGCTGATATGAAACTCGTCACTTACAGATTCTAGCTCATCTTCGAAGATTAACAAGTCACTGATCCTTGCGCCAATCACGGTGATAACGTTGTTTCCAATTCTGTGCAAAGCTGAAGCTACAAAGTGAAGGGGGGCAGCAAATACTCCTCCACCTATGCACAGGACGTTCCCAAAACTATCGATCTCACAAGGGTTTCCCAGAGGACCAACTACGTCCAGGATCTCATCACCTTCGGAGAAACATCCCAGCTCTCTTGTGCTCTTACCCACCTCATTAAAAACCAATCTTATGGTTCCCTCGGATGTATCAGCACCTGCAATTGTCAGTGGGAATCTTTCACCCCTTTCGCTTATGCGTAACACCACAAAATGCCCTGGTTTTGTCTTTGCTGCGATTTCTGGGGCATGGATGTCAAAAAGCTTTATTTTTGCAGCAAGCTCCTTTTTGACCAAAATCTTATTCATCGATGCTCATCCATAATTGATTTGAACCTGAAAGCGAGGACATCTGTAGAATGAAAGAATCCAATTTTGCATCGAAGCTACCCATGTATCTTGGTGAGGTCTTAAAAACCTCGAATCTCTCCCTGAGGTTTAGCCTCTCCAATGTTCTTTCCAGGGCTAAAAGGTTGTCTTCCGCCATTCCCCTTCCTTCGCTAAGCTTACAATCTTCATCTCGACAAACAACTGCCAAAACCCCGTCAAAACCTGAAAGAAGGGCCTCTAGGACGTGAACCGGATCTAATGCATTGAAACACGGAATTTGAGCAACAATAACATTTTGTCTGATAAAGCCATTCTTAATATAGTCTAAGGTAGGAAACTCAGCCCATTGGCAGCAGAAAACAAGCACAATCGGCGAAGCGCCTCTAGCCTTTAGTTTTCTCGCTTCAACTCCGTATTCTTGAATCGCCTGAGATGAGGGCTCATACTCAAAGCCCTGGAGTTGAATAGCTATATGTGGACAGACAATGGCACAGGCGCCACAGCCTTTGCAGGCCTCGAGATTTACCTCGGGTGTGGCGAATGGCTGAGCCTCAATCGCACTATAAGGGCATATGAATTCGCATTTGTCGCAACCAACACATTTCTCAGTAGCATATACTGCCTTCAAGGGATTTTCAATTATCGTTAGTGCCTCTCCCTTATGGCCAAGTTGCCCAAGCAGAGTTCTCAATAACTGAACCCTGCGCATGTTGATCTCGCTGCCTCTTTTATACCGGCAAGAGTTCTGGTCACATTGAATCGCTATGATCTTATTTATACCGATGGATAATGCCTTCAAGTAAAACGATCCCGGTGAAAGTCGGCCTACACATGGCACGCGAACAGGGATAAACTCCTTGACGTTCTGTTCTTTCAGTACATCCAGTATTTCCCCCGACGGTGGACTGCTTCCACGGCACATGACCACTAGAGTTCTGGTTCCGAAAGCCTCCGTCTGTTCTCTAACGTGGTTGATCAATGCCTTTTCATCGTAATAAGCTAGTTCTATCGCCAATGAGGGGCAGGTGCTAGCACATATTCCACAAAGCTGGCACTTTTCTGCATCTATCTCAGTCTTGCCCGCATTTGCGTCAAATGATATAGCTTCAAAAGGGCACACGGTACAACATAGGTTACATTTGCTGCAGTAATCCTCGTTGAGCTTTATCGCGACTGCTTCTTGTATCAATTTCTGTACCTCTCGCAGAACATTCTTGACTGCACCAACACCTCACCCTCCCTTTCCGATCCTGTTGGCAGCTCCGTTAGCGGGAGAAGTTTCCAACAACTCATAGCTGCATGCCAGATTATCACATAATGAATTAGATTTTCAAGCCCTATATGTTACACTAGGTTAAGGAAAAAGGCCCAAAATGGAAACGGTTGAGAGTGAGATCTCGGCCTGGGTGATTGGGCAAGGTCTCACCCAGGGTGAAGTATTCGACGCTGACAGCCTGTTCTTCAGTACAGCCCAGGGGCACTTCACCAGAATTCCTACTTCTTGCTGAAGGCTCCTCATTTGGTATGGGCACCCGATTGGGATTTATCTTTCGGTGCGCGAT
>JAUVWD010000047.1 GCA_030604285.1 Chloroflexota bacterium | reverse complement strand
CAGGAAAGTCAGTGAGGCTCACCCCCACCGAGTACAATATCCTGTGTCACCTGCTGAAAAATCACGCGAAGGTAGTTACCCATCGCAGCCTCTTGGACAACATATGGGGACCGCGGTATACAAAGGACACCGGGTCTCTCAAGGAGTATATCTACCGCCTTCGCTCCAAGCTTGAGGATGACCCTGAAAACCCAAGGATGCTCGTTACAGAAAGAGGGATAGGCTATAAGTTCGTAGGGGCAGATCTTACTGAATAGAGCTTCACATTTCACCAAATTCTCGCCCTTTTTCACCTAATTGGCGATTTGTTTGACCCATGGCTTCAGATCCTCCTGCGGTGCTGACAATTAATTTGGAAAGGTTTTTGTGGTTCATCGGAGTAATAGGCTGCAGCTTAAGACAGCCTTCGCCCAGGAAACGGAAGAACCTCAGGTGGTGTCAGCTCCGAATGGGCACGAGGCTCAAGCCGTGATCTTTGATGACTATTTCCACCCGATAATCATGCTCTCTGTAGCGAGGTGGTGCCCATGCTAAACCAAAGCCGACTTCTTCGCTCGCGGGCGGCGCAGAGCTTGGCTTGTGCCAGTTCAACAGCCCGATGGACTCAACATTCTCCGATTTGCTGCCCACTTGTTGACCGACTGCGCCTCCCCATTTCCCGAAGGCAGGCGCGCAATCATTCTGGGAAGAATTCTCACCAAAATGCTACGACTATATTCAGAGATTGGCTTGCAATCCATAGAGAAAAGAGTAAACTAGGGAATATCCAAAGTATCTCCTTTGGAGAGGTGATGCCAATGGACTAGGCAAAGGACACTCACAAGACAAATCTTGCAGAATCACAAAAAATGATAGAGAGGAGGTTCTGAACCGATGGAGCAAATACCCAAAGAGACTGGAGAGTTCACAGGAGGTGGTGAAACGACCATAGCGGATGAGGTTGTTGCCTCGATCGCCGGGGTCGCTGCTAAGGAGGTAGAAGGAGTTGCCGGTGTGGGGAAGTTTTCCGTTCGCCGCATGCTGGCTGAGCGTCTGGGAGGCGCTGAGGGGAAAGCGAGGGGAGTGGAGGTTGAGGTGGGGACAATAGAGGCTATTGTTGACCTTTCACTGAACGTCCTATATGGGTTCAACATCCCTAAGATTATCGCCGAAGTTCGCAAGAAGGTAGGCTCTCGCCTCATGGATATCGCCGGACTCGAAGCTAAGGAAATCAATGTGCACATTGTGGCCATTGAGTTCCCGGAGAAGGTGGAGAGAAAAGTAAAGTAAGTATATCGGATAGTCGAGCGAAGAGGTCTAGCCTTTATTGGCGTGAAGAATCTACAAACGGTGTCCCGCTGAGGTCATTGTTGACTGAAGCGCGCGGCCAGCTCCGGCAGCCTTGATGGTGAAGCGAAATCAGGGTGGCAGAATGGGATTGTCAATCATTTTGTCCATGATGTGCCTAGTGCCTTTGTGGAGGGGGAGAACAGCCAGATAAAGGCCATCAAACTCATAGCTTTCAGAGATCGTAACATCAAGAGTCGCAAGATGAGGATATTTCTCTCAAATGACCAAATAGCTGCCAAGACTGACGTCTCAGGAGGTTTTCATGCTTGTTTACGAAGAGCCAACTGAACGCTCGGCCTGAAAAAGCAGCTAAACGACAGGGAGAGTATGTTTGTGTCCGTTTTCAACCGAGCAATAGTGGTGATCGTAGCTGTGGTTATATTAGCTGCAGCGGTGATCACCTTGCTTGTGGCTGCCGGGGTGGTCACACCAGATGTCCTGCCCTATGAGTGGTTTGAATCGCAGCTGCAAACGGTTGCGGATGCCACCGGGGGTAGCCTAGCTGCGATTATAGCAATTAGTGTAATCATTGCCCTGGGAATGATCGTTTTGCTCTTCTTCGAGTTCACACCCTCAGGCAAGCCGGTTAGCTTAGTTATAAGCTCCACTGAGAACGGCGTGATCACCATTGACGTGGAAAGTGTTTGTGTGTTGGCCGAGCACACAGCCGCTAGTGCCCGCGGTGTGCATCGTGTTAGGTGTCGCGTAAAGGAAAGTGCAGGAGGTTTGCTTATTTCCTGTCGGGCTTCGTTAGCTCTAGGAAGCAACATACTTGAGATCGGGGCGGATTTGCGGAGTAAGATCAAGGAAGTAGTAGAGCAGCTCACAGGCCTGCCCGTGGCGCAGGTAGACATTAGGACTAGATATGAACCACGGGAAGCCAAACGGCTGGCTCTGCGCTGATGGAAGATAACAGATGTCAAACCCAAAGGCAATAGGCGCTATCGCTGGGTTGGTACTGGGCATTATTGTGGTATGTTTTGGCCTAAAGGCCTTCATCGTGGTTCTATTTGTTCTGGTTGGCTGGCTTATCGGGAAGTTCTGGATGGGAGAGATTGACCTCCTCGATATCTATGAGCGCTTCATGAGAGGCAGGGGCAAAAGACCCAGAGAATAGTCCTAGGCGAGAAACTGGATACACTGAAGTCAAATAGGTCAGAGCCCGAATATTGCATGGCTGCGAAGGAAGTAGTTGATGTGCGGTGCTGCGGTAGTAGGGCAATCACAATTTGTCCGATATCTTTCCTTTCGGTCTCTTGCGTGGAGACATTATGGCTTAACCCAAGTTTGAAACGTCAAATTCACAACAAGATGGCCTGAATTTGATGTTGGGCAAGAAAACCTGGGGGGACTCCATGTCATCGCAAGAAGCGCCAGTGCCGGAGTTGTGTGGGCAGTCCCTGTACCCCGGGTAAGGGATTGCCGCGCCTTTGGCTCCAATGACAACGGAAACCCACGATCAGCCTGAAACCCAAGGGCCTGCCTTCAGCCGAATTATCGCGCAGAAGCGTCGAACGAGCCGTAGGAATCAAGCAAAGCATCGCCTATTGATGGCGGCCCGATTTGGTGTGTGCCAACGTCGCCTTTCTCCAGTTTCGTCATTGCGCTGGCAGTGCCCAATGGGTCAATTGATTGCTGCCAGCTTCCAATCGCCAATTGGTGCTAACAAACTGTGAAAGCTCCGACACCAAGGGAATTGACTATAACGATCTCCTATACCCGTTCAGGCTAAATGCAATAATATTGCAATTAGCGCTGCTCTCTTGTAGAATATCGGCGTGATTCAAGATTCAATTCGGATTTTGCAGGCTCGGGGCTACAAAATAACTCAGCCTCGAAAGCAAGTGCTCGAGGTTCTACAGGGAGCACAAAAACCTCTCTCACCATACGACATCCAGGGTCTTCTACAGAAGCAAGGCAAATATGTAAACCACGTTACTATCTATCGCATACTCGATTTATTTTGCAGCCTCAATCTGACTCACAGGGTTTTGTCCAGCGGTGGGTTTGTTAAGTGTGCCATCGAGAGCAAAGAAGGGTGTCATCGGTTCATGGTCTGCTCCCGCTGCGGAGCGCTTCAGGAATTTGCCGATGAGGAATTGTGCCGAGACGAAAACAGGTTTGCCCAGAATCTCGGCTTTCATACTGAATATCATCTTTCTGAATCTTCCGGCCTGTGTGCCAATTGCCATAAGAAATCTGAAGGGCCAGAAGGCGTCTGACCCCACTCCAACATGGTCAAGCGGATAACCAGAGAACTAAGAAGACATGCTCCCTTTACCTTGCTGGGGGGTGTGACAGGAATTATCCTTATGGTCATAATAGTCCTTGGCAATGTTCCTTCTGATGTTTCTGAGACTGCCTTTTACACCCTGCATCCACTCCATGTTGTATTAAGTGCACTTGCCACTACCGCGATGTATATGAGATACGGGAAGGGCAAGATCTGGGTGGCAATCTTGGTTGGTTGGACGGGATCAATAGGAATAGCTACACTCAGCGATGTGGTTATCCCATATCTCGGAGGGAGCTTGCTTCACGTCGAGATGGAGTTTGAACTGCCTTTTATTGAAGCCTCAAAAATGCCCGTTATTGGGATTGAAAAATGGAAGATTGTCAATTCCGCAGCACTAATTGGCATCGCGATTGGTTATTGGAGACACGTAACCAAAATCCCACATGCCGGGCATGTGTTGTTGAGCACGTGGGCGTCATTGTTCTACTTCACGGCGTTCGGAGTAGCTTATTGGATTCCTTTGCTCCCCCTTGTCTTCCTGTTTTTATTCCTTGCCGTTTGGATTCCTTGTTGCACCAGCGACATAGTGTATCCTCTGCTGTTTGTGAGGAAAGGTCAAGAACTACCTTTGCAACATACAGAATAAGGATAGCTTTTCCGCCACAGAAGGCACCTTGGTCCATTAGTGTAGATTGAAAAGGCTCACCTCGGGGGCAATTTGGCGCTACAGTGGAACGAGGCACAAGGAGATTGCCGCGTCGCTGACACTCTTCGCAATGTGGTCTTCTTGTCACCACAGATCCCCCCCCGCGCCCCCTGTCGTTGCGAGCAGAGCGAAGCCATCTCAGGGATGGTGCTGAAACCGATACGGTTGCGCAGCCATGCTCTGGGTCTTTGGCTGGGACATGAAATGCTCAACTTCTCTAACCACGGCGGGCTTTGCTATCATCTCAACTATGCTTCTACTCTCGGGCATCGGCGTACCACGATAATCTGACTAGGCCCAGAGAACAAGGATAGCATCGCGACATACAGGCTGAGGCCGTAAGCTACAAAGTCACTCGCACCTATGCTACTATGTGCTGATAATCTAAGCGAAGGTTCTGATATTGTTTGATTGGCTGAAAAAGACCGAGCTAGGGGTAAAGCGAAGCAGGGAAGCCTGGTTTAGCAAGATAACCCATCTTTTCGATCGAGGGTCAGTAGGGGAGGAAATCTGGCGGGAGCTGGAGGAGTTGCTCATCCTAGCAGATGTTGGTGTGGACACTACAGACAAACTTGTAGAAAGGGTCAGGCAGCGTGTGAGAACAGATAAGCTGGCAGATGCTTCAGAGATAAAGTCAGCTTTGAAAGGTGAGATGGTAAATCTGCTAAGCATCCCCCATTCGCTTTGCCATTCTGAGCGAAGCGAGGAATCTCCTCAAGTTATCCTTGTCGTTGGCGTCAACGGCTCAGGTAAGACAACAAGTATTGCCAAGCTGGCTTATGGCTTTACCTCACAAGGGAAAAAGGTTATTTTAGCCGCAGCCGATACCTTCAGGGCAGCGGCTATTGACCAGATTAAGTATTGGGGAAGGGAAGTCGGTGCTGAAGTTGTTGCCCACCAGCCCGGTGGCGACCCAGGTGCAGTTGCCTTCGATGCTATTCAGGCAGCACGTAACCGCCAGGCCCAAGCAGTGATTATCGACACCGCCGGTCGTCTTCACACCAAGCTTAATCTCATGGAAGAGCTTAAGAAGATAAAGAGAGCAGCAGCTAAACATGATGCCTCGGCTCCCCATGAGGTTTTACTGGTGATGGATACTACCACAGGGCAGAATGGCATAGCTCAAGCCAGGTATTTTACTCAGGCCGTGGACGTAACCGGGATTTTCTTGGCCAAGCTGGACGGCACCGCTAAAGGCGGGATAGTGTTTGCCATTTGTGATGAGTTGAATATACCTATCACCTATATAGGTACTGGCGAAAAGGTACAGGATATAGCCCCTTTCAGTGCTGAAGCCTTTGTTAATGCCATTTTGTCTTGAATAGGTGAACGTTCTCAGAAAATAGAAACCAAATGCTTGTTATCGGGATTGACCCCATCGCTTTCTCCATTGGTCCTCTCACTGTGACGTGGTATGGAATCACGGTGGCTTTGGCAGCCATAGTACTGTTCGCTATCACCTTTCGAGAGCTGAAAAGGCTCGGCATTTCAGGCGACATTATGTACGGCCTCTTTCCATGCGGGATTATCGGTGCCATCATTGGAGCCAGGCTGTTTCACGTGGTTGACTACTGGGACTATTATGTCACCCACCCTGGGGAGATCATTGGTTTCGCTGGACTGAGTCTCTACGGAGCCATCATCGGCGCTGTTGTGGCGGCGTTGATCTATGTCACAGTGAAGAAGATGTCTTTCTCCAGCTTGGCTGTCTTGGGTGATGCTGCTGCTGTAGGAGCGCCTCTGGCTCAAGCCATAGGCAGAGTTGGCTGCACCATAAACGGTTGCTGCTTTGGTAAACCTAGCCCCTTTCATTCTTTCCCCGGGGCGGTAATCTATACTGCTCGGGATGCCATTCCCCGATATTGGGATGGGCTTCACCTCTATCAAGATGGTGCAAGCATTCCGCTTTATCCCACACAGATTTACTTTCTATTCTGGAACCTCATAGTTTTTGCTGTAGTGTGGCGACTGCGCGACCGACTCAAGCCACAAGGTTCTCTCGTCCTTCTTTATCTTTGCCTTTACGTCGCTGGTT
>JAUVWD010000068.1 GCA_030604285.1 Chloroflexota bacterium | reverse complement strand
TTGTTCTCCCCTCCCTGTACGAGGGTTTTGGCTTTGCTCCGCTGGAGGCAATGGCTTGTGGCTGCCCAGTGATAACCTCTGATAGCTCCTCATTGCCAGAGGTGGTAGATGGGGCGGCAATCAAGGTCTCGCCTGAGGATGTTGAGGGGCTGGCAGAGGCTTTGCAGAAGGTTCTCACTGATCAGGAGCTTGGGGAAAGGCTTATCAAAAAGGGGATAGATCAAGCGGCCAAGTTTTCCTGGGAACAAACGGCGGAAAAGACCCTTGAAGTCTATAAAGAGGTAGAAAAGGAGCTCCTGTAAGGAAAAGGCGGAATTTGCCGCAAGTTTCCCTTTCCACTATGTGGGCTAAGTATAGGTTCGACGACATGGCAGGATTTGCTGCCAAAGCTAAGGAATTCGGCTTTAGCCATGTGGAAGTAAATGTCTCGGTCTCTCCCCAACGATTAGGCGAGCTCGTCGAAAGCTCTATTCCTATTTCAAGCATCCATTCTCCCTCTCCGGCAGTACTCTCATCTAAGGGCGCCCCAGTAGCCAATCTTTCTTTAAGCTCTCTTGAGGAAAATGAAAGAGAGGAGGCTGTTAGCTTTGCCAAGAAAACCATAGACCTTGCCTCGGAAGTAGGAGCCAAAGCAATCGTTCTCCATATGGGAGAAATTCCAATTGACCTTGGTCTGGACGATGAATTGCGTCGGCTCTACCAACACAACCTTAGCCAAACTCAAGAATACGACCACGCTAAAACGTGGCTCGCTTGCCAACGTATTTCTAAAGCTCCTCCTTATCTTGAAACAGCAAGAAAAAGCCTGAGAGAGCTTAGCGAATATAGTCAGGCTAAAGGAATAATGCTTGGTCTTGAGACCAGATTCTATTTTCATGAGGTACCAAATATAGATGAAATGGAGGAGCTACTCAGAGAGGTAGAGGGGAGCCTGGTCGGGTACTGGCATGATGTGGGGCATGCTGAAGTAAACCAACGGCTTGGATTCACCCCACACGAAGAATGGCTCTCACGGTTTGCAGATAAAATGATTGGCATTCATCTGCACGATGTTCTTGGTATTTCTGACCACCGCCCTCCGGGGAAAGGGGATGTAGATTGGAATATGGTAGCTGAATACTTGCCTCATGAGGCAATAAAAGTTTGCGAAATTGCTGAGTGGAATGAGGCAGAGCAAATCCAAGGAGTAACTGCCTTCCTGCAAAAACAAGGAATAATTGATTAGCTTAGATGAGTAGTCTGGCAGAGCTCAGGGGAAATTTAGCTTCACGTATTACCAGACCTGCACTCGGAGTTTTAAGCAGAACTGGGCTAAAACCCGATGTTCTCACTCTCCTTGGGCTAGCAATTAACATTGGTGCAGCTTGCCTTATTGCCATTCATCATTTTCTTGCTGCCGGGATACTCATTCTGCTTGCTGGTCTATTTGATCTCCTCGACGGAGCTTTAGCCCGCTTCACCAATCGGAGTACGAAGTTCGGCGCGCTTCTAGATTCTGTAACTGACCGCATTTCCGAAGCAGCTATATTCTGTGGTCTTCTGGTTTGGTATATGTCAACGGGGTCAGATTTGGAAATTGTGCTTGTTTTTGCTGCCTTAGTCGGCTCCTTTCTTGTTAGCTATATAAGAGCCAGGGCGGAGGGAATGATGTTGGAATGTCACGTTGGCTTGTTTACCAGAGCCGAAAGGGTTATAGTGTTAGCTGCAGGTTTAATCTTAGATCAAGTTTTCATCGCTCTATGGGTCTTGGTGGTCTTTGTCTATGTTACTGTAGTTGAAAGGCTATTCTACATATGGCGGAAAGCTAAGGCTGGAGGCGATTAAATGGCTGTTATAGCTGTCATAGGCGGTCAGTGGGGTGACGAAGGCAAAGGGAGGGTGGTTGATCTTCTAGCTGAGAAAGTAGACATGGTAGTTCGTTTCTCGGGAGGGGACAACGCCGGCCATACGGTAATCGGCCCCCACGGTGAGTTCAGACTTCATCTCGTTCCCTCAGGCATTTTCTATCCCCAGGTAACCTGTATTATCGGCAACGGGGTCGCTATCAACCCAGCGAGCCTTCTTGGCGAAATCAACGAACTCCAGAGGCACGGAGTGGATACCAGCCGACTTGTTATTAGTGACCGCGCCCACGTCATCATGCCTTATCACACCCTTCTCGATGGACTGGAGGAGGAAAGACGTGGGGGAAGGGCTTTGGGTACCACACGTAGAGGGATCGGCCCCGTCTTTGCTGATAAGGTGTCTCGATTAGGAATTCGTGCTGGAGATTTATTGAACAAAGATGGATTCTTGAGCCGTCTGGAGTCAATCCTTGAATTTAAGAATGCCATTCTGACAAAAGTGTACGAAGTCTCACCTTTGCCACTAGAAGAGATTTATCAACAGTATTGCCGTTATGGAGAGCGACTGGCTCCTTTTATTCGGGAGACAACTTATATGCTTCACGACGCGCTGAGGACAGGGAAGCTGATTTTGCTAGAAGGAGCTCAAGGAACATTGCTCGACCCAGACTTTGGCACCTATCCCTATGTGACTTCATCTTCGCCATTGGCTGCGAGCGGCTCTCTTGGAACGGGAATAGGTCCCATGCAAATTGGTCATGTCGTTGGCGTCTTCAAAGCTTATAGCACTAGAGTCGGCCAGGGGCCTATGCCTACTGAGCTAAAGGACGAAGTTGGTGAACTGATTCGCGAAAAAGCTCATGAATATGGCGCTACTACGGGCAGGCCACGGAGGTGCGGTTGGTTTGATGCCGTTGCCAGCCGTTTCAGTGTTCAGGTAAATGGCTTCACTGAGATAGCTTTGACTCATCTCGATATTTTCGATGCTTTCCCCTCGGTTAGAATATGCACTTCTTACCGATTTGCAGACAAGGTCTTGGATTCCTTCCCCGGGGATGTAGAAATGTTAGAGAAATGCCAACCTGTATACGAAGAGCTAGCGGGTTGGCAAGGGCCGATAAGTGAAATCCGCAATTTTGATGAGTTGCCGGCAGAGGCTCGCCATTATGTAGCCAGGCTTGAGGAAATCACTTGTTGCCCTGTCGGTCTAGTTTCGGTAGGCCCGAAGCGAGAGCAAGTAATAAAGGCAAGATCTATGCTTCCTCAATGATTTTTAACGGCATGGGTAAGTCAATCTTATAGTCCCTTAACGTTGCCTGAATGATCTCGGCTGATTTCTCATCAGGCTCGGTCAAAGGCAAGCGAGGTTTGCCCACCGGAAAACCCAGACAGTTTAGTGCGTATTTGATTGGCATGGGATTGGGAACGATGAAGAGTGCATTGACTAGAGGAAGCAAATGCCGGTGGATGGCTGCTGCCTCCCCCACTCTGCCGCTGAGGAATGCTTGCATCATTTGTTTTATCTGGTTTCCTACCAGGTGTGAAGCAACACCAACCACACCATAGCCACCCAAACCAAGTATGGGTAATGTGTCGCCATCGTTGCCGCTGTAAACCAAGAAGCCATCTCCCGCTCCTTGTATGATGGCAGCTATTTGACCAAGGTTACCGCTTGCTTCCTTTACTCCGACGATATTATCGATTTCACTCAGCTTGATTACAGTCTCGGTAGCGAGGTTGGTAACTGTGCGTGATGGAACATTGTAGAGAATGCAAGGTAAGGTGGTACTCTCAGCAATGCCTTTGAAATGCTCAAATAGTCCTTGTTGAGTTGGTCGATTGTAATAGGGAACTACCAAGATGTAAGCGTCAACTCCAATTTTCTCTGCTTCCTTGGTGAGTTGCTGGCTTTCTTTGGTGCTATAGCTGCCAGTGCCAGCCACTATTGTTCCACGATCGGCAACGGCTGACTTGACTTCGGCGAAAAGTCGCAGTTTTTCTTCCGAGCTAAGAGTGGGGCATTCCCCAGTAGTACCTGAGACCACAAGGCCATCGCTGCCAGAACCAAGCAAAGCTCTAGCAAGATTCTTGGCTTGTTGATACTCAACTTTCCCCTCAGCATCGAAGGGCGTAACCATAGCAGTTAATAAGCGACCCAGCTTTTTCATTTTCTGAACGACCAAGTTTTGGGTCTTATCCAACCCATCCGTAGTCCTTCCTCAGCAATCTGCACAGCATTTAGTGCCGCTCCTTTGCGCAAATTATCGGCTACTATCCACATGACCAGCCCGTTGCTACAGGAGACATCTTCTCGAATCCTGCCCACAAATACATGATCTGAGCCGGTAGCCGCCCAAGGTTGGGGATAAAGGCTGACACTGGGGTCGTCAATTACTTTAACCCCAGGCGCCTGGGCCAAGATCTTCCGCGCCTCTTCGGCTGTCATGGGCGAGCTAAACTCCACGTTGACTGACTCGCTGTGCCCAAAGTAGACAGGAACCCTAACGCATGTTGCTGAAACAGCCATGTCCTCAGCATGCATTATTTTTCGTGTTTCTTCTACCATTCCCCGTTCTTCCCTAGTATAGCCATTGCCCAGAAAAACCTCTACCTCCGGCAACAAGTTGAAGGCTATTTGGTGAGTGTAGACGTGAGGACAAATGCTATGCCCTTCTACAACCAGTTTAGCTTGAGTGGTCAGCTCGTTAACGGCTGCGGCACCACTGCCCGATACCGATTGATAGGTGCTCACAACAATGCGTTTTATGGGATTGACCTTGTGCAAGGGATAAAGAGCCACCACCAACTGGATCGTGGTGCAAGTTGGATTGGCGATTATTCCGTTATGCCATTCCATATCCCTAGGATTTACTTCAGGAACTATCAAAGGAACCGGCGGCTCCATTCTGAAGGCAGCGCTATTGTCAATAACTACAGCACCAGCTTCAGCAGCTAGAGGTGATAGTTGGCGACTAATATCAGCACCTGCCGAGAAAAGTGCGATATCAATGCCACGAAATATCTTTGGTTCAGCCTCCGCAACTTTAATTTCTTCG
>JAUVWD010000055.1 GCA_030604285.1 Chloroflexota bacterium | reverse complement strand
GGGGAGTGAAGTGGATTAGATACCCACGTAATCCATGCTGTAAACGGTGGATACTAGGTATGGGAGGTATCGACCCTTTCCGTGCCGAAGCTAACGCTTTAAGTATCCCGCCTGGGGACTACGGCCGCAAGGCTAAAACTCAAAGGAATTGACGGGGGCCCGCACAAACAGCGGAGCGTGTGGTTTAATTCGATGCAAAACGAAGAACCTTACCAGGGCTTGACATGTCGGAAGTAGGAATCTGAAAGGAGGACCACCTGTATCCAGTCAGGAGCCGACACAGGTGCTGCATGGCTGTCGTCAGTTCGTGCCGTGAGGTGTTGGGTTGAGTCCTATAACGAACGCAACCCTTGTCCTATGTTAAATTCTCATAGGAGACTGCCCTGTAAGACGGGGAGGAAGGTGAGGATGACGTCAAGTCAGCACGGCCCTTATGCTCTGGGCTACACACACGCTACTATGGGTGATACAGAGGGCTGCGAAGGAGCGATCCGGAGCTAATCCCCAAAATCATCCTCAGTTCGGATTGCAGGCTGAAACTGCCTGCATGAAGTTGGAGTTGTTAGTAACTGCAGGTCAGCTATACTGCAGTGAATACGTTCTCGGGCCTTGTACACACCGCCCGTCACGTCATGGGAGCTGGCAACACTTGAAGTCGATGGGCTAACTTACTATGTTTAGTAGGAGGCAATCGCCGAGGGTGGGGTTGGTGACTGGGACGAAGTCGTAACAAGGTAGCCGTACGGGAACGTGCGGCTGAATCACCTCCTTTCTAGGGAGTCAGAAGTGACTGCTGATGATTCCTAGGTCGGTCAGCGGACAGTAGTTTGCTGTTAAGTTCTTGAATTCTCTTCCTTCCACTATTTGACTGCTCAAGCTGAAAGCGTATGGCTAACGCGTTCCATAAGTCTTGTTTCATTCGCTTTTTTCTCAGCGCTCTAAGAACCTTTTAAAGCCACTGTAAAAGTTGACGCTGATTTTGTAATGGTCTAGTATTCACTAACGGCTGCTATGTTCTGTCTTCAAAAAGTGAGAAGGGGAAATGGAAAGTACTGCGATATATGTTTTGATTTCGATTCTTGCTCTTGTCTTGGGCGGCCTTTCAGGTTACTTTGCCAGGCAAATAATAGCCAATCAGCAAATTCGAAGTTCCAGAAAAGAAGCACAGAGGTTATTAGATGAGGCAGTAACCAAGCACAGGGAGTTGCTCCTTGAGGCTAAGGAAGAAGCCACCAGGCTAAGGCGTGCTGCTGAGGCGGAGAATAAGGAACGTCGCCTTGAACTACAGCAAGTAGAAAGGCGGGTCAGTCAGAAAGAGAGTGTGCTGCAGCGGAAAGTGGATTTGGCCGAGCAGCGTGCGCACGATTTGGATGCTAGGGAAAAAGCTATCCAAAACATAAGAGCCGAAGTTGAGGAAATAAAGAAGAAAGAACTTTCACAGCTTGAGTCACGAAGCGGCATATCTAGGGACGAGGCAAGAGAGCTCTTGCTCCAGGCTTCAGAACAAGAAGTCAAAGAAGAAGCATCAAGGCGAGTTGGGCTTTGGGAAGCCCAAGTAAAGGAAGAAGCCAACCAGAGGGCTCAGGAAATCCTGGTCACGGCTATTCAACGTTGTACGACTGATGTTGTTTCGGAGACTACAATCTCTACCGTTTCCTTGCCCAGCGACGAGATGAAGGGGCGGCTCATTGGTCGTGAGGGTCGCAATATTCGAGCCTTAGAGCAAGCTACAGGTGTCGATCTCATCATAGATGATACTCCCGAGACTGTCACCATTTCTAGCCTGGACCCCGTAAGGCGTGAGGTAGCTCATATTGCCTTAAGCAAACTCATTGTTGATGGCCGTATTCACCCGGCTCGCATTGAGGAGGTGGTGGAAAAAACAAAGGCCGAAGTCGAAGCTACAATCATTAGTGAAGGTGAAAGGGCTGCCCATGAGGCTGGAGTGGCGGGATTACATCCTGAACTGATTAGATTACTCGGCCAGCTTAAATTCCGTACTAGTTATGGTCAAAATGTCTTGCTTCACAGCCTTGAGGTTTCTCATCTAGCAGGGATGCTGGCTGATGAAATTGGGGCTGATGCTAATTTAGCTAGAAGAGCTGGCTTGCTCCACGATATTGGGAAGGCAATTGATTATCAAGTTGATGGTTCTCATGCCGCCATAGGTGCTGACTTGGTTAGGCGATTGGATAAATCTGTAGGATTAGCTGGGGCTATTTCTGAACACCATGGTGAGGCCTCA
The DNA here is from genome assembly GCA_030604285.1 of Chloroflexota bacterium. Taxonomy (GTDB): domain Bacteria; phylum Chloroflexota; class Dehalococcoidia; order GIF9; family AB-539-J10; genus JADFUX01. Next base: position 3,376 of record JAUVWD010000055.1, on the reverse strand, counting down.
ACGAGTAGCGTCATAGGCTTCATTGTTGCTGCTGCCGATGCAATAAGTGGCTCACGGCCAGGCGCCAGGCACGAGTCGTTAGAACACTATATGAAGCGGATCGAGGCTTTGGAAAACATGGCTTCTAGTTTCTCTGGGGTAGAAAAAGCCTTTGCTATCCAGGCAGGACGAGAGGTACGTGTTCTGGTGAAACCGGAGGAAATAGATGACTTGACAGCCATGAGGCTAGCTCGAGACATCTCTAAGAGAATAGAAGAAAGCTTGACCTATCCAGGTCAAATAAAGGTGGTAGTAGTGCGAGAGACTATGGCGGTAGATTACGCTAGATAAGGCATGACGGTAGATTACGCCGAGACGACTTAAATTGGGTATTGAAGATACTAGGAATAGGTGATATCGTCGGTAAGCCTGGTAGAAGAGCTGTGAAAGCACTGCTGCCAGGCTTGGTTCATGAATATCGGATCGATCTGATAATAGGCAACGGTGAGAATGCTGCTGGCGGGCTGGGGCTAACTCCGAGTACAGCACAGGAGCTTTTTGATTCTGGCATCGACGTAATAACTTCGGGCAATCACATCTGGGCGCACAAGGAGATCATACCTTATCTGGATGCTAGCTTGCCTCTCCTTCGGCCATTGAACTACTCACCTATAGCTCCTGGTCGTGGTTATTTGTTCAGAGACAATGTTTTGATAGTTAGCCTTGTGGGGCGTGTTTTTATAGTCAGTTTTGATTGTCCCTTTCGAGCCATGGATCAATTGTTGGCTGAGCTTCAGGACAAACCAAATATTGTCGTTGTTGACTTCCATGCTGAGGCAACCTCGGAGAAAGTAGCAATGGGTAGGTACCTCGATGGCCGAGTCAGTGCCGTTTTTGGCACGCATACCCATGTAGGTACTATTGATGCCCGGATATTGCCTCGAGGCACTGCCTATGTTACTGACATAGGTATGGTCGGGCCTGTGGATTCAGTCATTGGAGATGACATGGATTCTGTGATCAATCGTTTTCTCACTCAAATACCTGGTCGCTTATCGGTAGGGAAGGGTAAAGTCGTCTTTGATGCCATCTTGGTGGAAGTTAACGAGGAAAGTGGCAAGGCGATTAGCATTGAGCGCATTCAAAGAATGGCAGATTAGGCATGAAAGTCAATCTCCACGTCAACAGCTCTCTTTCCCATCTAACAATGCATCTGTGCTGTGTGCTGTGAATTGCAGGCATGCTTGATTCTTTGCTATGTTGTGGCAATGTGAATTTCAGTTTCTACTCACTTGACGGGGTGATCGGCAGTCATGCCTAGCCGCTAATAGACATCTTATTTCTTACCCTTTTCACGACGTTTGACATTGTTTCACCAGCTTTGCGTCTGATGAGCACCTCAGCATAGCGGTCGAGGGGAGTGGAAGTGAGATTGACAATAGCTAACTTTGCCCCGGCATCTTTCGCATACATTGGCATATAGGCGGCGGGATAGACAACGAGGGAAGAGCCTATCACAATAAACAGGTCGCAATTCCGTGATCGGCTGGTGGCAACCATCAGTGTTTCTTGTGGTAATGTCTCGCCAAAGAAAACGGCATCTGGTTTTAGGATGCCATGACAATTGGGACAATCAGGGATTTCGGTTCCTTCCTCTATCATTTGCAGCACTTGTTTCATCGGAAAGCGCCTATGGCAGCTTAAGCATACAGCCCACTGCATATTACCATGGAGTTCGAATACTCTATCACCAGGCACTCCTGCTTCTTGATGAAGGTTGTCCACGTTTTGAGTGATGACGCAGTCTAGCTTGCCCAAGCTATTCAGTTCAGCAATCGCGTAGTGCGCGAGATTTGGCTTGGCTTCGGTTGTAAGGCCGCCTTCGGTTAGCATCTTCCACTGTTTTCTGCGTGCCTCTGGACTGCTGAGAAATCTCTGAATGGTGAATTCGTCCGGATCATATTTACTCCAGATGCCTCCAGGACTGCGGAAATCTGGTATCCCTGATTCTGTGCTTATTCCAGCACCGCTGAAGACCACAATCTTTTTCGCTGCTACAATCAAATCAGCTAATAGGTCCGTCTCCGTGTCCTTATCTCCGTAGCTATAATGTGACCTTGATTGCTCTATCTATGCCACTCAGATCGGGAATTGAGCTCATGTTAGCTTGCGGAAAATAGCTACTTATCAGCGATCGTACCGCTTCTGCCTGCCCTTGACCTACTTCTAGAAGCAAACAACCCCCGGCGTAGACTTTCTCCGGAAGCTGGTGCAGGAGGGCGCGTATCCGGTCTAGCCCATCTTCGCCACCAGCCAAAGCTGTCATCGGCTCAAAAGTCACGATTTCTTGACTTAATGTCTTCAGCTCGCAGCTTCTAACATACGGAAGGTTAGCAACTACCATATCTACTGGTCCAGGCAACGGCTCAAGCAAATTGCCGCAAAGAAGGGTGACTCGCTCATCAACCTTATGGCGCCGGCAATTTGCTCTAGCTACCCGAAGCGCCGAGGCTGATATGTCTGTGGCGTATATCACAGCTTGAGGCAAAGCCACGGCGAGGCTGACTGCGATAGCTCCACTGCCGGTGCCAATATCAGCTACAATAAGTTGCCTCCCTAATGGGAAATCCTGGTGAGCGAACTCAATCGCTTCTTCCACCAGAAGCTCTGTCTCTGGTCGGGGAATGAGCACATCTTGGTTGACGTAGAAGCCAATGCCATAGAATTCGCAGCATTCCAAAATGTAAGCCATTGGCTCCAGGTGGAGGCGACGCTGAACAAGATGTTGCAATTTCCTTATTTCTGCCGGGCTTAGCACTCTTTCTGGCTCGCTGTATAGCTCTGCTTTTGATATGCCTAGGACATAGCACAGTAACAATTCAGCTTCAGAGGAGGGCTGCTCGATATTTGCCGCGGAGACCTTGTGCTTAGTGAGATATAGTGCCTGATTTACCGTCATGAAAAGGCTGCTTCTACCTGCTCAGCTTGCTCTGTAGCAAGCAAAGCCTCGATAATCTCATCAAGGTCGCCACCCAAAATCTTGGTTAAGTTGTGGAAGGTTGAGTTGATGCGGTGATCGGTAACGCGATCCTGGGGGAAATTATAGGTGCGTATTTTCTCGGCTCTTTCGCCAGTGCCTACTTGGGTTCGTCGTTGTCTGTCTATCTCTTCGGATTGCTTGTGCTGCTCGATGTGGAATAGCCTGGCCCTAAGCACTGCCATAGCCTTCATTCTATTTCTCAGTTGGGAGCGCTCCTCCTGGCACGTAGCTACTATGCCCGTAGGTATATGAGTAAGGCGAACCGCTGTACTCAGTTTGTTCACATTTTGTCCTCCGGGTCCCCGACTGTGGAAGAATTCCATCTTGACGTCATCTGGGTTGATATTCAGTTCAATT
>JAUVWD010000029.1 GCA_030604285.1 Chloroflexota bacterium | reverse complement strand
GCTGGGCGCGAATCATCTCTTTTGCTACAGCCTGGGCGAAGAAAAAGGTGCCTTTAAGATTGATGTCAATGATTCGATCCCAATCTTCTTCAGTCACCTGGACAAACGGCAGGTATTGGAGAATACCTGCGTTGTTCACCAAGATGTCTATTCTCCCAAATGCTTTCACAGTCTCAGAGACCGCCCTTTGGATGTCATTTAAGTCCCGAAGATCCGTCTTGATAAACAGCGCTCGATTACCCTTCTCCTTAATCAGGGAGACTGTCTCGAATCCTCTATCTTCCAGGATTTCTGCCACCACGACTGTTGCTCCTTCTTCGCTGAAGAGAAGGGCGATGGCTCGCCCGATGCCGGCACCAGCCCCAGTGACTATGGCAACTTTGTCCTTCAAACGCATTCCCAGTTCCGTGTACTACAGAGCTTCAACAGCTAGCAGTACCATGCCAAAACCCGCGCTTTAGCAATCTCGTGAGCTTAGCAGCTATTGTTCTTCTGCTTCTTTGGCATCCTTCTCAGCTATTTCGTAGATCCAAGGCAGGACAAAAGTAAAGATATTAGCAAAGGAGGGACAGCCGCCAACCACGAAAGCACCACGGTCGCGCAGTTCTGCTGGGGTCAGAGACCCTTCTGCCGGGAGCCCGACCCATTCGTTCCAAACGCAGTCGCCGAGAAGAAGAGTACTTTCAGGTTTAAGCTTCGGTGGAATATAGGTATTATTCCCTATGATGAAGTTTACAGGCTCTTTGAGCTTGGCCAGTGATCCATCCGCTTGCGGCATATTGAGCGTTAGCCTCAAGAGTGGCTGACAGCCAGTGACACAGGCGCCGTGGGTATAGACATCAACATTGTCATAACACCCCTGAACCTCGAACATTTTCGGAGCCACGAACTGCCTCTTGACCTTTTTGAGGTCTGCACCCTTGATTACTTGGTTTTCGGGCTTTCCGTTCCCGAAGCCCTGCCGAGTAGCCAGGCGGGTGGTAACCATAAAATCCCAGGGAAACCCGGAGGCCTGACAGGCGACCGAGTCAGCGGCCACGATATCATCGCTGATGACGATTGTATTGAAGTCCTTTATGACCTCCCACTCAGTGAACACAGCCGGCCCGTCCCCTTGTATGGCCCACAGTCCATCGATAATAGTTAAATCCGGGTAAAAAACGTTCAGTGTATCAACGAATTTCTGATGGATATCATTCGCATGCCGGCGCTCTTTATCACTCTCGTGGGCCGTGAATCCGTCCTGTTTCAGGGTACGGGTAAAATAACCTTCAGCGTTCTTAAGACCCAAAGTCATATAACCTTCAATGTGGGTTTTCCACTTGGGCACGGTAATGAGAACATCGGCTTCCAGCATAGATTGTGCTGCATGGAAATAGGGAAAAGCTCTGGCATTTTCAATGTTCACCCTGATATGGGAATCCCACTCCAGGCAGAGGACTTCTCCCCCTGCTCGCTTGGCTGCTGGGGCAATGCCATTTGCCTCCATCACATCGATGGTGTCCACGTCTTTCACCTGCTTGACCGCCGCGGAATCGTCGGCCACAATCACCCTCCTGACTTCGGGAACCTCCTCCCTGATTAATCCAACCAGAGCTTCAACCAACCGGGGGTCCACATTCCAAGCACTATCCGGGGGAGTGTTGTAGACCGAGTTGACTTTCAGCAACACCTTATCACCAGGTTTGACGAACTTTGTCATCCCGCCAAGATAGTCGATGCCTTCCTTGAGCATTCCCTTCACTTGGTCAACTGCTTCCTTATCATAATTGGCGGGTGTACCACTGACCTTTGGTCGATGGATCAGCGCTACTGTAGATTTGTCTTGCTTTGTCTTTTTCATTCTCCTCTCCTCCTAATTGATTATTGTCTAAGTTCCTCCCCTAACGGGCCTTATGGTGGCAAGAGGCTCGCCCGCCTGAAAAGGAGAACCCTCGGTGACAAAGATATCTTCCAACGCACCTTGAACGGGGGCTGTTAGAGGGAATTCATCACTACTCACCCGCACTATGGCTATCTTCTCCCCTATTGCCACCCAGCCGCCTCTCTCTTTGAGCCACTGCACCATTGTCCCTGGACTTGCCTTCGAGCCTTCCCCCCAAACTACCGCTCTTCTACCCTTCTTAATTCTAGTAGCTACTCCCTTCTGCTCCATTCGAACCTCCTTCTACGTTGTCTCCCCTTTTCTTGCCTCTTTCACCTCCCAAAAAGTATTTTTTGGCGCCGGGGGAAATTTCGTGATTTTTCTCCTTGCCTACAGTATATCGCGGTTTTCAAACCTGTCAATCAACCTTGTTGATATTGCACGCGCTCGTCACAATCTGAGTGTTCCGTGCAAATGTTACCCGATGAAGGAGGTCGTGATATTGGACAGGAAGTAACAGAAGGGATTAGCGGTATCAAATCAAGTGGAGTGGGTAGGATGAGAGGCAACAAGGCGGGTGAGCTAGTAGGCCTGTGCTGGCGTTGTGTGAGGCGAAGCAGCGTACACAAAGGGGAGCCGCTGCAGCATTGGCACATGGTAATGGGGGAAGAAAGCCCCGTTTGTGTTTCCCTACCATTTTGACCTCTTGGGTGATTTGTTCCATATTTCAGCACCGGTACAAACACCAGTTTCCGCAGCTAAGAGCACATTTCAATCACTGATTCTCGGGTCTGTGTGAAGCTTGTTCCAGACCTGAGTCACTTTAGCTTGGAGCTGGTTCAAATCGCCGTTGTTGTAAATCACCTCATCGGCGTATTTCATTTTCTCTTCTGCCGGCATTTGTGATTTAAGGCGAGCGAGGACTTTAGATTCATTATCTGCTTTGCCTTGCTTCAGCCTATGGATTACTTCTGCCTCTGACGCTACCACAAGCCAGACCTGGTCTACCAGGCTTGTCCATTTGGCTTCAATGAGCAGAGCGGCTTCCAAAGCGATGGCTTCAAGCCCCTGTCGGCGATAGGTTTCGATTCTTTCCTTCGCCATGCTGTATGCCTTAGGGTGAACTATGTGGTTGAGTTGAGTTAAGGCTGCGGGATTGGAAAAGACTATCTGTCCCAGTTTCTGGCGATCGATTTCCTCATCAAAGGTGAGTATGTCCTTGCCAAAGGCACTGACTAGTTCCTGCCAGGCCTCTCCGTGTGGCTCATAAGTCTCCTGTGCCAGCTTATCGGCATCTATAATGGCGGCACCGAGCTTGGCTAGAATCTGACATACCGTGCTTTTGCCGCTACCTATACTACCAGTTACTCCAATAACAACCATTCTTGTTTGCCATATTCTACCCCAGAAATAGTGCCTGTGGAAATTGATTATGGGCAGGCAAATCATGATGGTATAATTACTTGGGGCGTTATGGAAAAGGAAGCAATCCTTTGTGAGAGACTTTCTGGTGATAGGGCAAGGTGCCATGTTTGCCAGTGGCGATGCCTCATTAATCCAGGCAAAATGGGCGTCTGCCGGGTGCGCATTAATCGTAATGGCAAGTTATACACTACGAATTATGGTGAGGTATCCTCAGTGGCAGCCGATCCCATTGAGAAGAAGCCGTTATTTCATTTCTTCCCTGCCACCCGCGTATTGTCTCTGGGCACATGGGGTTGTAACTTTCACTGCAAGGACTGTCAGAACTGGGAGATCTCTTGCACCGATGTTCCAACTACTTCGCAGTATTTGTCTCCTGAGCAGGCTATGGAGCTAACCGGGAGATACGGTTGTGCAGGCATCGCCTGGACGTATAATGAGCCTACAATTTGGTTTGAATATACCTTAGATTCAGCCAAGCTGGCTAAGCAGAATGGTCTATATACCGTTTATGTTACCAACGGCTATGCCACCCCAGAGGCGCTGGATACCATAGGTCCCTACCTCGATGCCTGGAGAGTTGATGTGAAGGGATTCACCGATAGTTTCTATCGTCAGCTAGCCAAAGTATCTCACTGGCGGGGTATTCTGGATGTGGCGAAGCGGGCCAAGGAGAAATGGGATATGCACGTTGAGGTGGTAACCAACATCATCCCTACGATGAATGACGACGAGGAGCAGCTTAAGGGCATTGCTACCTGGATTCGGGATAGTCTGGGGGAACTGACTCCGTGGCATGTAACTCGATTTCACCCCATGTATAATTTGACTCATCTGCCACCTACTCCGGTATCCACTTTGGAAAGGGCCTGCAGAATAGGAAAGCAAGTAGGGCTGAAGTTTGTCTACCTTGGCAATGTTCCGGGACATGAGGATGAAAACACCGTTTGCTATTCCTGCGGCAAGCTGGATGTCCGCAGAATTGGTTATGATACCAAGGTGGTAGGGCTTGATGGCTCCAAGTGCAAGTTCTGTGGTGCTGAGCTTAATTTCAGGACTACGTTGAAAGCAATTTCGGGTGTGTCTGTGGAGGAAGAACTTCATCCTATAGCTAAGCTGGCAAAAGAAACGGTGGAAGACTACGTGCGTGAGGGCAAAAAGCCTCAGCCAGGAGAGCTCACGCCTGAGATGAGCGAACGAGCCGGCGTTTTCGTTTCCATCCATAAGCACGGTGAGCTAAGAGGTTGCATAGGCACCTTTGAGCCTGCTCAAGCCAATGTAGCTGAGGAAATCATAGCCAATGCTATTAGCTCATCCACCAGGGATCCCCGTTTCCCGCCGGTGACTGAGGCTGAACTTGATGCCCTAGAATATAAGGTGGATATTCTTACCGCGCCTGAGCCCGTCAAGGATGTGAGCGAACTCGACGCTAAGAAGTATGGAGTGATTGTGGAGAGTGGATTCAGAAGAGGACTTCTCTTGCCCGACCTAGAAGGTGTGGATAGCGTTGAGGAACAAATTGCCATTTGCCGACTCAAGGCAGGAGTAGGGCCTAATGAACCGGTTGATCTTTACCGCTTCGAGGTGAGGAGGTTCAAGTAGCTAAGCAGCTGTAGCGCCTCTTGCCGCAAAACGCCAAGGCGCGGAAGGGCAACTGGGGACGCCTAATACTCAGAAACATTTAACTCCTGAATCTTGACACTGGCTAAGGGTCAAGGGCTGAGTAAGGCTTATTGATGACTATGACGTTGTACCACGAAGCAGATGCCCTGAACCTTTGCTGCACGTTTTCCTCCAGTTCTAGTTTGCGGTTTGTGCCTATGACCTCGGGCCGAAAGCGACATTGTCGAATATTGACTTAGGCAAAGGATTAGGTGCGGAATTCCATGCGTACCCTCTGGCGCATTATGCTCAGGCCCACTCCCACAGCATAAATATCACTGTCATCGAGTAGCACCTGGCCGCTGATCAGGTGGCACAAAGACAAGCGGTCTCCCCGATAGCTCATCCCAGGCACAAGACTATGCCGGTGGTGATGCCAACGGGTTCTGATGGTAGGGCAAGGTGGCTTACCGTTTGCCATTTGGCGGCAGGCAGAGCGAGGCTACCCTATCGCTGTGCTTTAGGCACAGCCATCTGGACTACCTGTGCCGCATTGCTGGACTCCAGTCGTTGGACCATGCCTTTGGGTTCGACGCGCAGCTCAGGATTTAGCTCCATAAATCTGATAGTAAGTGGTTCTGCCAGCGGCAGAACGGTGGTGGATGTGGCCTCTCTACTCGTCTGTGTTCTAGTGTAACTGAAATCAAGGAGCGAAATAACAACTAGCATTACCGCTGGGGGCTATCGGCTGTTTACCAATCTTTGACAATTTATTCTTAAGTGAGTACCTTAACGTCAAGTCTTGCTCAAGGAACTGTTGAATTCTGGTTAGAAAATGAGGGAATTGCCGAGGCGGCTGTGGCACATCTTTGGCGGTCTGTCTCTTGCTATAGCTGGTTTCTTGGTGCCGGAAAAGATATTTTTGCCTGCACTCATTTCCGCCACTGTAGCCTTTCTTATTCTTGAGCTTACCAGGCTGAGATTCCCGCCAGTGAATCGCCAGTTTTTGACTTGGTTTCACCCGCTCCTTCGGGAGAAAGAGGCTTCAACGCTTACCGGAACTGCTTACTTTTCTATGGCGGCGGTCATCGTTTTTATCCTTTGTGACAAGTCCATCGCTGTTGCGGCGTTGACTTTTGTTGCTGTGGGTGATCCCATAGCTGGTATGGTTGGTGAAAGGTGGGGAAAACCGAAGATGATGGGCAGGAGCTTGGCGGGGAGCGGTGCTTGCCTTCTTTCCTGTCTTGTGGCAGGTGCTACCTTATCTGCCGTACACCATGTTCCTTTATCGTTAGTTGTGATAGGAGCTTTGTGCGCCACCTTGATTGAGTTTCTCTCCTTGCGGGTCAACGATAACTTAACTATCCCTTTGGTGTCAGGCGGAGCTATGATGCTGGTTAAGCTCGTCGTCACAACGTGATGCGAATTCTAGCTGTGGGGTTGTAGCCTTATAGATTGAGGCCCAGGCCTTGACCTGTAGCTGTGGACTTGCGCATCTTTCTTACAACCTTGCGCGGGGACCAGACCTTCTGCACGATTCACCATATACGAGCCGGAGTAATTGATACAAGTTAATTCAGTTTGGAGGTCAAACTGTGGCATCCCCTACAGTGCGTAGCAGACTAATATAGTGATGTGCTACAATTATGCCAGTAATGCGTGATGCGTAGAGTTCTCCCGCGGGGACTTTGAGTTGTCCAACGTACGAGACGGGCTGGGTTTGGTTTTTCCTCTGCACAAAACTACTTCGTTCACCCCAAATAGCATTGCTCTGCTGGCAGTCACCTCTCCTACCACAAGAAGCTTAGAGGTTGAAATAGAAGGGAGATTCTGTCCAGTCTCATCAGTGCGAGAAGGGCAAGCGGTTGCCAGACGTAGCCGAAGCAAACTCGGAGCGGGAATTCCTCGCTCAAGCTCGGAACAAGCTCCGCAATCTGAGTGGAGGCCGATACCGCGACTCCCTTCTTCTGGCAAGGTAGAGGAGGTACAATTTGGCTAAGTTCCTAATGACCCCCAGAGACACGAAGTTTTATGACTTGTTTGAACAGGACACCAAGAATCTGGTCGTTTCTGCGGAAAAGCTGGTCGACCTGTTTGACAACTACGAAGATGTTGAAGCGAAAGCAAAGCAGCTCAAGGATTTGGAGCACCGGGGTGATGCTATAACCCACGAGATAATACAGAGGTTGCACCGCACCTTTGTGACTCCCATCGATAGAGAGGATATCGCTCTCCTCGCTAATACACTGGATGATGTAATGGATTTCATCGAGGCTGCTGGCAGAACAGCCTTCCTCTACAACATTGCCCAACCCACGGAAAGGGCTCGAGAGCTGGCCTCAATCGTAGCTAAGGTAGCCTATAAGTTGAACGAGGTAATGCCTTCTTTGCGCCGCCGTGACCAGTTCAAGCGGATTCTGGAGCAATGTGTGGAGATCAATAGCCTGGAAAACGAGGCTGATGACGTGCATCATGCTGCCTTAGCTGAGCTGTTCGAGGCTTGCCATACTGACGCATGTGAGGTAATCAAATGGCGCGAAATCTACCAACACATGGAGGACGCCACCGACCGTGGTGAGGATGTAGCCAATGTCCTTGAAGGTATAGTATTGAAGCATGCCTGAATCCCCCGCTGTGCTAATTCTTGTGATTGCAGCGGCCATCGGCTTCGGCATTGCGAATGGCTTTAATGATGCCGCTAATGCTATTGCTACAGTAATTGGTACGCGCACCCTTTCCCCTCGGGCTGCCATACTTATGGCAGCCTTTTTTAATTTCATCGGGGCAGCCACAGGTACTGCCGTAGCTATGACCATCGGTAAGGGAATCGTTGCTCCTGAAGCCTTGAATATGAGCATTGTGCTC
>JAUVWD010000102.1 GCA_030604285.1 Chloroflexota bacterium | reverse complement strand
TTCAAGCCACCCTATAGAGGATGGGGCGGCGGCAACGCAAAAGATACTTCTTGAGGCTCATTCCCTGGGCCTTGGTGCCTGCTGGATTGGAGCTTATGGTAGATTAAACGAGAAGAAACCAAAGAAAATCCTTGATATCCTCGAAGAGGAAACCCTCCTTTCTATTATTGCAATAAGTCATCCGATCGAGGTAGGGAATTCTCAAAGTCGCGTTGAGGTACAGGCAATGCAATCGGGCACCTAGTGACGGGGTTGCAAAGGCTTTCTGCCTTCCCATAAGCGATGAGAAGATGTCCCTAGCTTACCTGAGCATGGCCACATAGCTATTCAGGGGTACCTCAAGAGAACGAGCCACAGGCCCGCATTTTGCCCTAAGGCAATAAAGAACCTTCCCCTCAGCGGGAAGCTCAGTTAGAGATTCGTAGTATCCCATGCCTTTGGCAAATATAAGGTCTGCCGATTCAAACTCTTGCACAAACTGAGTGGAAGCCAAAGAAAAATCTATTCCTGGAGTAGCTGTGCCTGTAGTCATGATTTTCCCTAGCTCCTCCTCCAAACCTGCATAGCCAACATCTTCAAGTGTAACGTCATTTTGAATAGGTGAGGGTTTGACCACATAGATAACATCAGCATGTTGCCCCAGCCATTTGACAAGGGGCATATCAAAGTAAACCTCCCCAGCGTTATCGGCCAAATATAACACTTTGCCTCCATGCTTTACCTTGCGCTCAAAATGCTCTGAATCATCCACAACAAAACTCACAGGTTTCATCATGTCTTCCTCAATGGAATCAAACCGTTTGAAGAAATCCATAGTATTCCCCCGAGCAGCAAATGTGAGGCAGTTCCCAAAATCCCAGTTCTCTGCAGGACGCATTTCATGGTATAGCCGTCCAGCAATTTCGATCTCCCTCTTCTTCACTTCCTTGTAAGGGTCAGGGCTCCCTGTTATTTCCTTCATCACGTTGTGGATTTTGGTTGCAATGACGATAGTCACCTTATCAGTGGAGAAGTTTTGCTCAAGGGCTTTTAACCCTTCCCCTATTGCTTCCCTTCTGATGCGCTCATCTTCAGTTGCTAGCCCGGCAGCTTGATAGGTTAACCTTTGCAAACAGGCATAACAATCACTACTCGCTTTCATAGTCCCTGCCATTGTACCAAGTTTCGGGTTCTCTCGCCTTGCTCACGTTGCCTCCACTTTGCTAACATCGTGAACGCGTAACTCAAGGAAAGGAGAATGACCAGTTGGAACTTGTGCAAGCTATGAAGTCGAGAAAAAGCATTAGAGGCTACAACGCAGTTCCTGTTCCCAAAGAAACTCTAGCACAAGTCTTGGAGATAGCAAGGAATGCCCCTTCAGCTAACAACACCCAACCTTGGGAGTTCATCATTCTGGGTGGTGCAGTGCTGGATGAGCTGAAGAGGACTCTGGAGGAAAAGTTTGTGTCACGGACGCAGCCTCATCCTGATTTCGAACTAGGACGTCCCCCTACGGGGGTCTACAGAAGCCGCCAGGTGGAGCTGGGAAAGAGCTTATTCCAGCTTATGGATATCGCACGAGACGACAAGGAAAAGAGAAAGCAATGGGTGCTAAAAATGATTCGCTTCTTCGATGCGCCCAACGCTATTATCATTGCTACAGACACGGAAGTCAGTGATCACCTGTCTATATTCGCCATTGGCGCAATAAGCCAGAACATCGCACTGGCTGCGGTGAATCTTGGATTAGGCACATGCATAGAGAACGTAGTAGTGTTATACCCCGAAGTGATAAGGCAAATCGCAGGCATTCCTGAGTCCAAGAAAATCGTAATTGGGATGGCTATTGGTTATCCCGATTGGGACTTCCCTGCGAACAAAGTGCAGGTCTCCCATGAGCCACTTGCCAATCTGACCAGTTGGCACGGGGTTTAGAGGTCTTAATAAGGCAAATTCCTTTTTCCCCACTCGTTTTGAAACTATTGAAATAGGCAGCAGTGAAATCATCCTCATGTCGAAGCTTTATTCAAGCATGCAATTTCCCCTTGCTCCACCGCCAGATAAAGGTCAGCAGAGAAGCTTTCTCAAGGGTTTCCAACCCTCCTTCTACTGCCTCCTCCCTGATACGTTCATCCTTCAGTAGCAGCCTGGCAGCCTGGCAGCTCAACAGGTTAACCCTTGCAAACATGCATGAGAATCGCTGGTCGCTTACATGTTCCTTGCTTTCATACCAAGATTCCGGTTCTTTTCCCTTGCTCATGCTGGCTCGAGTTTGCTAACATTCTAATGTGTTGTTAAAGCGACCTTAAACGAAGGAGGATAGACAATTGGATCTTTTGGAAGCTATAAAGTCAAGAAAAAGCATTAGAGGTTACAAGCCAGTTCCTGTTCCCAAAGAGACTTTAGGCCGAATCTTGGAAATAGCCACCCGCGCCCCTTCACCCTTAAATGTCCAGCCGTGGAAGTTTACCGTATTGGGCGGTGAGGTTCTGGACAAGCTGAAAGAAACTTCTGAAGAGCGGTACTTGGCCGGGGTAGAACCGCATCCAGATTTTGAGCGAGAGCCTGCCCTTACAGGGGTTTACAGAAGCCGGCAGGTGGAGCTAGGGAAGAGCCTATTCCAACTTATGGATATCGCACGAGAGGACAAGGAAAAGAGAAACCAGTGGATGCTGAAGATGATCCGCTTCTTCGATGCGCCCAACGCCATAATCATCAGTATAGATGAGGAAATAAGTGGGCCATTGTTCGTCTTCGGTCTCGGCACCGTAAGCGATACCATCGCGTTAGCAGCGCTAGATTTCGGTCTAGGCACAATCATAGAACAGGCAGTAGTATATTACCCCGAAGTGATAAGGCAATTCACGGGTATCCCTGAATCCCAGAAAATCGCTGTCGGAATCGCTATTGGATACCCAGATTGGGATTTCCCTGCGAATAGAGTCCAGAGCACCCGTGAGCCACTTGCCAATATGACTAGTTGGCATGGAGTATAGCTAGGAGATATTGCCGACATTCAGCCAGCTTTGAATATGGCCAGTACTGAGAAGAGAGTTCATCTTGTGGTAAGAGAGCCTTCAACTGACTGATATAGGGCTCAGCTAACTAAGACTCTGCTCGTTCTCGACTCCTACCCTATCCTCAAATTTGAGTAGTTTCCCTAGACGTAATACAATTACTATTACTATAGGAGGGCAAATCTGGGGACGGTTGTTATGTTTGCTAAGCTAGAGTTGGCACAAAAACGTTACGAAGAGCTTAATCAACTTATGGCTCAACCAGAAATAGTGGCTGACCCGAAGCGCCTGCAGGAGCTAAGCAAGGAGAAAGCTAGCCTTGAAGATATCGTCGCCCTGC
>JAUVWD010000099.1 GCA_030604285.1 Chloroflexota bacterium | reverse complement strand
GCCAAAAATACGAGTCCCCTTAGGGTTATTCTTCTCATCAAGTATAACTGCAGCGTTCTCATCAAACTTGATGTAGGAGCCGTCAGGACGGCGATAGGTCTTGGCTACGCGCACCACTACTGCCCGCACTACCGTTCCCTCCTTTACCACGCCTTGTGGCATAGCTCGCTTTACTGTAGCCACAATAATGTCACCGATGCCAGCATACCTCCTTCTACTGCTACCGGGGATATTGATACACATAATCTGTCGCGCTCCCGTGTTATCAGCTACTTTCAGTCTGGTATAAGACTGAATCACTCCTCAACATCCTTTGCTTTGGTAGGCCCAAGCTCAGCCTTCCTAGGTCTTGTTTCCGTTACTCGCCAGCGTTTCTCCTTAGAAAGGGGACGTGTCTCCATAATCCTCACTACATCGCCGACTCTGCACATATTGTTTGGATCATGAGCTTTATATTTAGCAGTATGCCTGATGGTTTTCTTGTAAAGAGGATGTCGCTTCAAGGTTTCCACCTTTACCACTACCGTTTTGTCCATCTTATCGCTTACTACTTGCCCAATTCTAACTCTCTTCATTTAGCTCACCCTATGCCGAGTTCCCTTTCCCTCAAGATAGTCTTCGTTCTGGCAATTCTCCTTTTGACCTTAGGAATCTCGCGGTGGTTCGTTAGTTGCCGGGTTGCCAGGCGAAAGCGAAGGTTAAAAAGCTCCTGATGAGCCTCTTCCAACTTCTTGAGAATCTCCTCGTTACCCAGGGCACGAATCTCGTCAACTCTCAACCTTCGCCCCCTCTCTTGTTGCAAAGCTAGTAGCGATGGGAAGCTTGTGAGAAGCGAGGCGTATCGCCTCTCGAGCTACGTCCTCCTTTATACCACTTAATTCGAAGATAATTCTGCCCGGCTTGACCACAGCTACCCAATGGTCCGGAGCACCCTTGCCACCACCCATCCTTGTCTCCGCTGGTTTCTTAGTCACAGGTTTGTCTGGGAAAATGCGAACCCATAGTTGACCGCCACGACGCAAATAACGCACTAACACACGTCGACCCGCCTCAATTTGCCTTGCTGTAATCCAAGCACCGCCTTCAGCCCTCAAACCAAATTCTCCGAAGCTAACAGTATTTCCCGTGTGAGACTTGCCTTTCAACCTCCCCCTATGAACTTTGCGATACTTCACCCGTTTCGGTTGTAACACTTTCTGTCTGCTCCTTTGCTTCGCTCGAGGATGCCCTTACTTCGGGAAGAACGTCACCCTTATAAATCCACACTTTGACCCCAATACACCCCATCACGGTATGCGCTTCAGCCAACCCGTAGTCAATGTTAGCACGCAATTTGTGCAATGGCACCTGACCTTGATGAAGCGTCTCGGTGCGAGCAATTTCAGCTCCTCCAAGTCTGCCAGCGCACTTTATCTTTATCCCTTTGGCACCAGCTTGAGAAGCTCGGAAGCCTGCCTGTTTCATTGCCCGGCGAAAGGCTACTCTGTTCTCAATTTGCCTAGCTATGCCTCGCGCCACTAGGAAAGCTTCAAGCTCAGGATAGTCTACTTCTCTAACGCTTAATCTCACCCTTCTATTGGCGATCTTCTGTAATTTCGCTCTTAATTGCTCTATATGTTGCCCACTTCGCCCAATGACGATGCCTGGATGAGGTGAATAGATGGTCATGGATACATCATCTCCCGGACGCTCAATTTCCACTCGAGCAACAGCTTCTTGAGAGTATTTTTGGGCGACAGCCTGACGTAGCTTGAGGTCTTCCTGTAACAATTCAGCGTAGTGTCTCTCAGCATACCATTTAGCCTGCCAATCCATGATTACACCAAGCCTAAAACCGTACGGGTGAACCTTTTGTCCCAATTATTTTCCCTCCTCGGCAACAAAAACAGTAATATGACTGGAACGCTTTAGAATGGGACTTATACGTCCTCTCGCCTGTGGCCGAAACCTTTTCAACGTATGCCCCTGGTTGGCGAAAATATCAACAATTCTAAGGGCAGAAGGCGACATTTCGAAGTTGTTCTCAGCATTGGCAACTGCAGATTTAATTACCTTAGCTAGAGCTTTTCCTGTTGGTGCGGATAAGAATCTGAGGATAGTCAAAGCTTCGTCAACTTTCTTGCCTTTAACCGCATTTATGGCGAGACGGACTTTCCGCGGTGAAATGCCGACATCCTTGGCTACGGCTATAACTTTCATTATTTGCTATTTCCTTGCACGCGCCGTTACTCTAGCTTTGGTAATGTGCCCTCTAAATGTCCTGGTGGGCGCAAACTCGCCCAGTTTGTATCCTACCATGTTCTCAGTGACAAAGATAGGCACGTGCTTCCTACCGTTGTGCACTGCGATAGTATGACCTATCATCTGAGGGAAAATGGTAGAGGCACGCGACCAGGTCTTTATCACCGCTTTCTCCCCTGAGTCGTTAAGCATCTCCACCTTTTTAAGCAATTTAGCATCGCAAAAGGGGCCCTTCTTGGATGATCTCGACATCTAGTCCTCCTTACGCCTCTTCATGATCAGCCTATCTGATGATCTGTGTGTTCGTGTCTTAGGACCTAGAGCTGGCTTCCCCCAAGGTGTCTTTGGTGGCATCCCTCGTGGAGCTCTACCTTCGCCACCTCCGTGAGGATGATCCCGGGGAGTCATGGCAGACCCCCGAACCGAAGGGCGGAAGCCTAGCCATCTCTTACGCCCCGCTTTGCCCAATACTATATTCTCATGGTCAACATTACCTATCTGCCCAATAGTGGCACAACATCTGCTGTGAAACTTGCGCAATTCTCCCGAAGGCAAGCGAAGCAACGCATACTTGCCCTCCTTGCTCATAACCTGAGCGGCGCTTCCAGCGCTGTGAACGACTTGGCCACCTTTGCCAGGCTCCAGTTCAACATTGTGGACCAAGGTACCTAAACGGATCAAACTCAGTGGCAAGGCATTCCCAGGTTTCATTTCAGCATCCTCTCCCGCTCTTATGGTATCGCCCAAGTTAAGACCCAAGGGAGCAAGTATGTAGCGTTTTTCCCCATCAGCGTAGTGAATCAGGGCGATTCGAGCTGAGCGGTTGGGATCGTATTCAATGGAGGCTACTTTGCCAGGAATGCCAACCTTCTCTCTCTTGAAATCGATGATCCGAAGCTTGCGCTTTGCGCCGCCGCCTCGATGACGAACTGTTATCACGCCTCGGCTATTCCTTCCCGCCTTCTTCTTGAGCGGCAGAAGCAAAGATTTCTCAGGAGAGACCTTGGTCAGTTCCTCAAAACTAGCACTAACCATGCCTCTTCTGCCCGGAGAAGTTGGCTTGTAACTTTTTAACGCCATTAGTTAGGTCCCTCTTATCTTAAGTTATGGGTGACTCCTCTGCCAGCGAGTTCTCCTG
>JAUVWD010000059.1 GCA_030604285.1 Chloroflexota bacterium | reverse complement strand
CGGAAGTCCACGAGTGGCTGGATGAATCCAATGAAAAAGTGAAAAAAATACGTACTCATCGCCCCGAAGAGGTAGCGGCGGAAGCTTCCTCTCGCTATTCCAAGTATGAGGAAGCATTAGGATTCTTCAAAGCAGGTATACTACACCTTTTGCAGGACCATGTTATTTTCGACTTGGACTGGGATGAGGAGCAATTCAAAGAAATATGGCACAAGGAACACTGCCATGAAGCATATTCTGAGGCAGGATAAAGGGCGTGCAGCATCTAGCCTGTAGTTGCAGCGCCTTGGTCCCATTGAGACTTAGCAAGCGATCTCGTGAGGCCGCTCCTGTACTGCGTGGCACGTAGTGACGATCAACGTTAAGGTGCCATAAACATCACCGCAGGCAACCAGGCGATGAAGACCGACATCGCCATCGTTGTTGAAACTACGCTTGTACTTTCGTAAGCATGTGCAACTGCTTCGCGACTAGTCTATTGGCCACGATGGATGCCACAGCTACATCCCTAGTAGTGAAATCCACACAAGCCCCTCAAGACTGGCTTTGTGGAATTGCCAGCTCACATGCCTGTGAGACCACCACATAGTAGTACTGTACAGGTTACAGGGTAGCGAGGCTGTTGCTGGTGGTGAGGTCACAATTGGGGAACAAGCGCTTGTTTTGTTAGCCAGCTACACAGAAGTGCAAAATGTTCAGCATAAGTAACAAAAACCTGAATTGTTACTTGATTGCACAAAAGCAGCAATTTGTTTAATATGGAAATGGCTCTGCTTCAAAATAGTCCCTTGGGGAGATTAACCCATGCCCAGAGCGAAGTGAACAGCCGCTTCGACGTCCTTCATTTTCTGGGGGCTCAGGGCGACAAGCCGATTGCGAAGGCAATCCTTAGGGATGGTGGTAATGGTATCCAGGTTAGCAACGCAGTTCTGCGGCATACCATCATCAGTTCCCAAAGGCACTTCGGAGGGAATATGGCGTATGCGGGTGGTAATTGGTGCCACGATAATGAGAGAGCGGACGGCACAAGCCTCATCACGGGATAGAACCACTACCGGGCGGCCCCCCGCGGGCGGTTCCAATTCTGCCCACCATAGCTCGCCCCGTTTCATTCCCAGGGTTCCTGAGCCAGGATGCTGCTGGCAGCACGCCGTGCTGCCTCAACTTCTTCTTCGGTTTCAGGTATCTGCTGGTAGGCACGCACATACCGCTCGTTCATCTCCTGCTCTCTCTCGCGGCGCAACAGTGTCTGAACCGCACGGCAAAAGAACTGGCTACGGCTCTCGCCGCTAAGCCTTCGCTCCCGTTCCACGGCACCAAGCACTTCCTCGGAAAGGCTGATAGCAATCTTAGCCGCCTTTGGCATAATACCACCTCCTCATACTACATTCATACCACAGTATGAAGCACACATCCTTGCTTGTCAAATTGCCCTTGACAGCAGCCATCCTTAGTACTTCTGCATGCTCCCCCTTAATGCTCGCAAGCCGTTGCTTGAAATCCTGGTGCATTATGGCGGACGTCAAACCACTTTGAAGGGCTTCGGCAACGGGGATCAAACAGGTGTGCCTCGCGTAAATAAGAGTTAGATGCGTTAGCCGCGGCGATGAAGTCTCAACCAGTGACAATACGGCATCTCTATTATCTTGGCCACTCGATTTCTATCGGATGTTCTACTTTCTCAAAGCTTGGGTCCCCAGTGACCAAAGTAGCATCATACTTAATGGCGGTGGCGACAGCGAAGGCATCGGCCTAGGCAATGGGAGATTGAGCTTTGATTATTGGTGCCATTATGACGTCGGAAAGGGAGTTGGGTGTTATCTTTATGGCAAGAGCTTGGAGAATGTCATGCAGGAAGTATTGTGCGGCACCGAGTGACCGCTCGCGAGGAGATAATAGACCTCGCCCACATTGATTTCCTTCATCAAAAGGTCTTCCTCTCCTTCCCCATGGGAAGCAAGGATGTCTTTGACCTTTTGGTAGCTTTTCTTTTTCTTGAGCTATGCCAAGAGGGCAAAGAAGCAAGCAGTCCTACTTTCCTCACGTGTAAGTCCCTGCTTTCGCTCTTTGAGCGGGGCCTCGGTGAGTGAGGCGCCTTCCTCGAATATCCCCCAGAAGGCTTCCACCGCCTCTATAGGAACGGGGGCCAGTCCTATTTTCTGGTCACCAATTATTTTCAGGCTCACTTTCTGCCCTCCCTTAATCCCAGCTTCCTTCGCATTTGCTTAGGTATCAGAACCTGTCCCTTTGATGACGTTTTGACGATTGCCGCATGGCGCCAGTAGACATGCTTACTAAACAAAAGAGGCGATTCATTGAACAGGATCAGAGTCTACTGAACCACTGTATGATTCTGAACTATGCCTCTCTATCTTTCAGATTCTAGTCAGCGTGGCACCGCCTCTATCCACAGGAGCCGTCACTTCGATAGACTTACGCTCCCTATTGCTCAAATAGATGATGCTCGCCCTGGATGAATTCGTACATCACCCCGTTGAAGCCTGCCGGGTGTGTAAACGCCTCCCGAAAGGGCTCAATGCCCGGCTCCTTAGGCGTCTCGTCAATCATCCTGATTTCGCTTTTCATCAGCCAGGCTATAGTAGCCTCAATATCGGGAACAAGGAAAGCAAGATGGACGATGCCCTCGCCAACTCTGGCAATAGACTTGCCAATGACCCCGTCCTCACGCGTCGCCCCTAGCAACTCGAACTCAACATCACCAATGCGGTTCATGGTGCACTTCATATCATACATCTCGACGGTCTGAACCGCGGAAGGCCTGGTACCCAGAACCTCCGTGTACAACTGCGTGGCGGCGTCAAGGTCAGTGACATTTACCCCAATATGGTACAAGCGTTTTACCCTGGCAGGTGCCGGAATTGCCTTATGCGCGGGCGGCTCGGGGAGATATCTGTGCTTGTGTTCCCCCTCTATCAGCTTGAACAGCATGCCTCTAAAGGAATCCGGATGAACAAAGGCAAACCTCACGCCATCTTCAGCTCTGGGCGTCTCATCGATCATCTTGACATTGTTTTGTTTCAGCCAGGCTATAGCTCCATCGATATCAGGTACTCTAAAGCCGATGTAGCTAAGGCAATCGCCGCGCCGTTTCTCAATAAGTTTGGCCGTATCGTTGTCCACGGTAGGCTCCATAAGCCTCAGGTCAACGTCAATTATGCGGCACATCTGGCAAAGGTTTCCGTACTGGTCAACAGGCACTATCTCGGACGGCGTAGCTCCTAAGATCTCCACGTATTTCTTGGACGTCGACTCCAGATTCTTGACCGCAACCCCTACTTCAACAATTTTCTCCATCTTCATATTATTTACCTCCCATGTTTCATTACATTTGGCCGTCGCAAAGGGGGAAAACGCACTCCGCCATATTTCCGCTTTCCCCAATTGCTTTCGGTCTCTCTCTATTATAAAGCAAAACCCTCAATTTACGAAGACTACCATTTGATTCAGTCTGCACCTCTTGGCGCAAGAAATCCATCCACGATGTCGAGAAGGAGTTGGTTATCCACTGGAAGTCACCTGTTAACTCCTGTAGCCCTCGTGATAAGCAAAACTAGGGTGAAAGGACATGTAGCAGGTGTAGGGCGATTGTATCGAAGTAGCCTGGGGCAGGATTTGAGCCTGTGACGCCAATACCTATGAAATGTATCCGTCCCTGATAAGCAGTTCAGCTACAAGAACTGCGCCCTTAGCGGCTCCCATCTTGGTATTGTGGGATACCAGAAGATACTTGATGCCATTTTCCAGCACCGTGTCTTTCCTGATTCTGCCAACCACGGTGGTCATGCCATCTTCGGTGTCACGGTCAAGCCGTGGCTGAGGCCTGAATGGGTCTTCAAGCACGATTATCATGTGCTCGGGGGCCGAAGGTAGGTCGGCGTCACCGGCCGAACCGCCGAATTCCCTCATCGCCCTGGCAACGTCGTCTACCTCACAAGCCTTTTGGGTAGAGGCGAAAACCGATTCTGTGTGTCCTTCTCGTACATTAACACGGGTACAGGTGCAGCTTACATTGAATCTCGCTGGACTTATCGAAGTGCCTTCGAAATTGCCCAGAATTTTTTGCGTTTCACGCTGCACCTTTTCTTCTTCCCCGGGAATGAAGGGAATGACGTTGTCCAGGATATCGAGGCCTATCACCCCCGGGCTTCGGCCTGCCCCTGACATGGCCTGCATCGAAGTCATAATGGCAGCATTCAGACCGAAGGCTTGGTAGATTGGTTTTAGCGTTATTGCAAGGCCAGCGGTGGTGCAGTTCGGAATGGGTGTAATGAAACCCTTCCATCCCCGTGATTTTCTCTGAACCTGGAGCAGTCTGGCGTGGTCAGAGTTGATGCCCGGTATTAGGATGGGCACGTCGTCATCGTAGCGGAAGGCTGAAGCGGTGCTTATGACCGCTTTGTCAACGGCAAATTTAGGCTCAAGAATCTTCGCCTGGTCGGACTCTATGGCGGAGAAGACGATATCTATGGCGGAGGTATCCATTTCGATGGCATTCTGGACTGACATAGCCATGACTTCTTCCATTGGAGGCTCGTCGCAAAACCACCGCAGTGCTCTGGATTGGGCATCGGTTATTGCCTCCTTGTAGCTGCGCCCTGCTGACCTCTCCGAGGCAGCCAGTGCTCCGATTTCAATCCAGAGGTGATTCTTCAGGGCAACGATGAATTGCTGACCCACGATGCCTGTGGCTCCCACGATTGCAGCTTTTAACATGGTTTCCCTCCGCTCTATTCTTAACTTAGGGACAATTAAGCACTACAGATTTTAGCATCTTATAAGAGATTAGAATAACACAGCGAGGGTATCCAGTAGTCATCCTTTAGCCTTCTTGCCGAGCGAGGCAGCTTAGTGTTGACTGCTCCCAATCCACCTCGTAGAGAGACAGTGCGAGCGCTGCCATCCTTGTTGAATGCCCTCTATGCCCGAACCTAGATTCCACCACAGTTACACACCCATACACTTCAATTGTGAACTCAACTCGCAACACGTCAGTATTTCCCATTGGCGAGCCGTTTCGGAAATGCCAGTCTCCTCGCCTTGTCCAGATCAGCCTTGGTGTTTACATTGAAGAAACTCAAGTGTTCTGGGTCGAATTGATCAATATCATCTTCTTCCACATACCTTACCCTGACCGTCTTAAAAAGCTCCCTAATCCCTAGTTCATTGCGCTCCAGCAAGCTCTGGATGGGGACGAGGCAATTCTTGGAATATATGGCACAAAGTGGCTCTATCATTTCTTTTATCCTGGGAACGACAACATCAAAGGCTGGGGAGAGCTGAGCCATATAGCCAAGCAAAGCAACGCTTAAGAACGACATGTCGCAGGCAACAACAATAGCTCGGGAGCCAGCTG
>JAUVWD010000031.1 GCA_030604285.1 Chloroflexota bacterium | reverse complement strand
TGTTTAGGCTTGTTACACAACTTGAGGATTTGGGCCAGGTTGCTGTTTCAGAACAGTCTTTGCACCAAGCGATCGAGACCTGTGGCACAACGCGAAGTCTCTTAAGGAAGGTGTACGAGCTCAGGAAGAGGGATGTTCCCCCGCTCTCAGGGAGTGAGACTCTGAAGTTAGTAACGGCAGCTCTCGTAATGCCTAAAGATGAATTTAACCAGGAACTCGGTGAATTGTTATCATACCTTGAGCAACGAAAAGCAACCCTAAAGCAAACGCGGCCCCGCTTACTCGTAGCCAGTGACAGGCTTGATCATCCTGGGTATTTGGAGCTTATCGAGAGGACTGGAGCCGTGGTAGCTATGGATGATATGGACACCGGTAGTAGATATGCGTTCACTGAGGTGGACAACAGTATAGATCCGCTCTTTGACCTGGCTAGGAGCTACCTGAGACGTCCGGCCTGCCCACGTATGAGCACCTATGATAAGCAGGTAGATAAAGTAATAGAATGGGTCAAGGAATATGATATCGACGGAGTCTTGAACTTTCCTCATATGTATGAATTTACGCGTTTGTATACTGATCCTCATTTTAGGGAGACTGTGAGCAAGGCAGGCATACCAGTAACTAGTTTTACGCGCCAGTATCATTTAGCTGACGAAGGTGCGCTGATGACTCGAATTGGCGCTTTTGTGGAGACGTTGCAGAAGTGAGTACGGAAGTGTAGGCAAGAAGCCTTATTGGAAAAATTCGAAGGGAGGTAGATTATGAATCTATTTGAAGAATATGTTGAGAGATACAGGAAAAGGGTTGAAAAGATAGATGCGGCTCCCTCAGCCACTATGCTGCATTCTAACAGGACACTCTATGAGCTACTGCGGCGCCGCCATGAAACTATGCTCAAAGAATGGCGAGCAGGTAAGCCATCTTGCATCACTGCAGATGCTGCTCCCTACGACCTGATTCAAGCAATGGGGATGCGGGCATACTCGTGGGAGATGGCCGGAGATTTTCTGATGAGGCGATTTGTACCCGAGTACCTTAGGCGCATACGGGCCACTGGTTTCCCAGATTACGGCTGTGATCGGGTGCAACTGGCTGCGTCCTTTATACAAGCCGCGGATGCAGGTGAGGTTCCTAAGCCTGATTGTGTTTGTGTTACCCGTGCTGATTGTAATGGTATGACGGAAGCCATGATCTGGGCTGGGAGACATTTCGACGTCCCTACTGTGGTGATTGATTGCCCTCTTACTACGCACGTTCCCTTTGAGGAAAGGTGGGAAGCACTGCAATACGTGGTGGAGCAATTCCATGACATGATTCGTTTGTTTGAGAAGGAAATATCTGGGGTGAAATACGATGAAGGAAAGCTCAGAGAGAGTCTAGAAATCTATCAGCAAAGTCGGAAGTATCAAGCCAAATTTAGGGAATTGTTGAAGGTTAAACCTTGCCCTGTGCTAGGTAGAGATGCAGGCAGAATGCCCCCTCTAGACATTGTGGGAGATCCGCTGGTAGTGCAATACTACCGAGAGGCGGCCGAGGAAATCGAGGAGAGGGTGAAAGCAGGGACAGGAGGAGGAATGCAGGAGGAAAAAGCTCGGGCTGGCTTCTTGAGCAGTTTCCCCTTTTTTGCTGATGGCTTTGCTCCTTTGGAGGAGCGAGGGGTAGCTTGTCCTTATTACGAAGTTGGCCCTGGTGCACTGCCGGTACCAACTCTAGAGGATGAGAGAACATGGGGTAGGAAGCTTTCTCCCATCGAGTGTCAAGCTGCGTTTCCTCTTAGTGATCCCTGGCTCGGTACGTGGCAAAGGCGATACGAAGATGTACGGGAAGCCTGCATAGACCTTGACATTGATGGGCTTGTCCATTATGCGATGCCTGGTTGTGTGACTAATAATGGCAGCGGTCGTATAATCGCCAAAAAGCTTGAGGAAGAATTAGGCGTCGCCAGCCTGGAGGTTGAGTATCACTGCCAGGATGAGGCAAGCTTCAACGAAGCTGAGTACGCAGAAAAGATGCATGAATTTGCCGAATTGCTGATTCAGCGTAAGCAGAGTAAAGCCAAGAAATGACAAAATAGGTTTCCTCATCCAAAAAGGCCAAGGTGTAGCTAGCAAGTTGGCTGTCGTAGGTGGCTAAGCTAGAGGAAAGGTTAACCGGTGATCCTTTCAGACATAAGTTCCGTGAAATAAAGTGATTGTGGCTGGTATAGATGCAGGCATGTATTCCGTCAAGGTAGTGTTGTTGGCTGAGGACCAAGTTTGCGCTGAGACCGTGTGTCCCTGCGGAGTAGAGAATGCCACCCGTGTGGCAGAGAAAGGACTTGAGATGGCTGTAGCGCAGGCTGGTGTACGCTTAAGCAGTGTGGGCTATGTAGTGGCGACGGGCCGAGGTAAGCCTTATGTTCCCTTCGCCAATGAGTCTGCACCTGATTTTATGTGTTTGGCTCAAGGTATAGACCGCGTCCTTCCCTCAGTGCACAGCGTTCTCGATATAGGCGCTGAGAAGTCTCTGGCCACAAGATGCTCTGAAGGAAAGGCGCTCAATATGGCCGTTAATGATAGGTGTGCTGCAGGGACAGGCAGCTATGTACAAATGGTATCGGAGATTCTGGAAGTCCCTATCGAGAAAATGGGTGAGCTATTCCTCAAATCTACGAAGGAGGCGCAAATAAATAGCACCTGCACCGTCTTTGCCGAGACTGAGATTATCTCCGCGATACATTCCAAGATGAAGCGCGAGGACATTGTAAGTGGAGCCTACCGAGCTTTGGCTCTGCGCCTCTACCCTATCCTAGCGCGGGTGGGTATAGAGAGGGATGTGGCTCTCGTTGGGGGGATAGCCTTGCACATCGGGGTGCGTCGCACTATGGAGGGCATGGTCGGCTGCCAAGTCCTGGTCCCTCAGAATCCTTTAACTATAAATGCCTTAGGCGCGGCTATTCTAGCTGGGAAGAAGGTAGCGTCTACGAAGTGATAACTGCCGGAGTGGATATCGGTTCCCTTAGTGCCAGTGCCGTGATACTAGGTGAGGATGGGATGATCACTTGGCACACTACGCGCACCGGATATGATAGTGTTGAAACGTCATGGAGGGTTATGAGTGAAACACTTGAGCAATGTGAGGGGAATGTTACATTGAAAGAAATTGATTATATAGTGGCTACTGGCTATGGCCGAATAATAGTGCCCTTCAGCCAAGCTACAGTGACCGAGATCTCCTGCCATGCTTATGGGAACCACTGGTTTTTCCCAGAGGTGCGTACCATCCTTGATATAGCAGGCCAAGACTGTAAGGTTATTCGCTGTGATGCCCAAGGTAAGGTGAGTAATTTCGTCATGAATGATAAGTGTGCCGCGGGCACTGGACGCTATTTGGAGAGAATAGCTTCCACGCTGGGAGTGACTCTGGAAGAATTTGGTCCTCTATCCTTAGAGACGATAAAAGGGGCGGCCCCCATCAGTGACTTTTGCACTGTCTTCGCCCAGCGGGATGTTGTCCTGCAAATGCGCCAAGGGGCGGAGCGCAATGATATCCTAGCTGGAGCCTGCGACGCTATTGTCAAGCGGCTCAGCGGCTTGTTAGAGCGCGTTGGCATTGAAGAAGCTTTTGCCATAAGCGGTGGTGTGGCAAAGAATATCGGGGTGGTCAAACGTTTAGAGGAAAGGTTGGGGGTGGAGGCTCGCATTGCCTTCGATTCGCAGATCGTGGGGGCTCTTGGAGCTGCTCTTTTTGCCCGTGAGCGCCTAAAAGGTGATTAATATCGAAGAGCTAAGATATGCCTTTTGAAGCACCGTCTAAGACAAAGCTTAGAAGAGAAAGAGGGGAATCAAAAATGGAAAAGGTGAGAGTTATTGTGTATGGGGTTGGAGCTATGGGAAGCGGGATGGTTAGGATGATGTTGGATAAAGAAGGGATAGAGGTTGTGGGTGGTATTGTATTCGCAGAGGAGAAGGTGGGAAGGGATCTAGGAGAGGTAGCTGGTGCTGGCAGGAGCTTAGGCATTGTTGCATCCAGTGATCCAGATACGGTTTTCTCCAGCATGAAGGCTGACGTAGTGCTGCATGTCGCTCGTATTTCCCGCCAAATGGAATCCGAGATTATGAAAGCGGTAGAGGCGGGACTCAACGTAATAACAACAACGGACATCAGGCTAGCATACCCCTGGATTCACTGGCCTGAACTTGCACAAAGGGTTGACGAGGCAGCCAAGAGAAATGGCGTTACAGTCCTATCTACAGGTTTTAGACCGGGGTTCATAACGGACCTACTGCCCATTGTATTCAGTGGGATATGTGCCTCAGTTGAGAAAGTTGTGGTAAGAGGAGTGGAGGATTGGACACTCTTCGGCATCTCGACATTGATGCGGTTGGGGTTTGGGAATACAGTCGACGAGTTTAAGAAGAGATTGGCGGGTAGACCTGTGAGCCCTGCGAGCCCCCCATCTACTGAACTCGATATGATTGCCGATGCTTTAGGATGGGAATTAAGTGAGACAAGTCGAACGCTGGAGCCAGTAACTTCGAAAAAACGAAAGAGAACACGCCACGGTATGGAGATAGAACCAGGCATGGTATGTGGCTTCAAGGAGGTGACTTCTGGCATGATGGATGGGCAGGCAGTCATCGTCTTGGAGCTTATTGGGGTGGTAGATCTGGAGGAGGAAGGGCTGGAGAGCAGCAACTTCGTCTCCATCAAGGGGGAACCAGACCTTGACATAGTTATGAAAGACTCGAAGAGTGATGCACTATTCTATAGTCACGCTGTCAATGCCATTCCTCAAGTAATGGAAGCTAAACCAGGCCTTGTAACAGTGAGGGATCTACCGGTAGCTGCTGCCTTGAAATAGGACAAGCTTCATTACTTAGGAGGGTACGACGCAGGGAGAATCATCGTGGCCTGGGCAAAACGTTGGAGTCGTCAAACGCTTAGAGGAAAGGCTGGGGCCAAAAGCGCAGAGCGCCTTCGATTCGCAGATCGTGGGGGCTCTTGGAGTTGCTCTTTTTGCCCGTAGGCAGCTAAAAGGAGACTAATATGCAACAGCTAAGAAACCTGTTCAATCCTATTAAGATAGGCAAGATGGAGCTCAATAACAGGGTCGTGATGTTACCAGTGACCACAGGGTTTGCCGAGGATGACGCCACGGTAGGTGACCGCTTTATTAGCTATTTTGCTGAAAGAGCCAGAGGAGGGGTTGGGCTTATCATTATACCCTTCGGCCCAACCTATGTTGGGTGCCCTATGCAACCTAGCTTACATGATGACCGCTTTATCCCCGCTGCACGCAGATTAACTGATGCGGTTCACTCTTACGGGTCCAAGATAGCGGCACAGCTGATAACTCAATATCACCTGATAACCAAAGAGGGAGGGCCTCCTGAAGTGGTAGCCCCTTCACCGGTACCTAATGTGATGATGCGTTGCACTCCAAGAGCTCTTTCCATTGAAGAGATTCATTGGCTTATCGAGGAGTACGGAAAAGCAGCGGTTAGAGCGCACCAGGCCAATTTTGATGCCGTAGAATTGATTGTTGCAGGTGGATACCTCTTGAACCGCTTCTTCTCCCCATCCAGCAATAAGCGCACCGATGAATATGGGGGAAGCTTGGAAAATAGGATGAGGATCATCTTAGAAATCGTGGATAAGATAAAGCAAAGAGTGGGTGAAGATTATCCCATCACCTGTCGCCTCAATGTTCATGAGAATATGGAGCGTGGGTATACCATTGAAGATGAAGAGCCTAGAGAGGCAGCTCGTATGCTTGAGGCGGCCGGCATTAAGGCAATAAATGTTTATACTGGCTGGCATGAATCCCCTGTGCCTACTGTGCAGCACTCGGTTCCAAGAGGGGCTTTCGTTTACCTTGCTGAGAGGATTAAAGGGGTGGTCAGTATACCAGTGATTGCTGCTAATCGCATTAATGATCCTGTTTTGGCAGATAGGATACTTGATGAGGGCAAAGCCGACCTTGTCGGCATGGGTCGAGCATTTATCGCCGACCCAGAACTCCTCAACAAAGCAAAGGAAGGAAGGATTGAGGAAATTGTTCCCTGTACTGCTTGCTCAAATTGTCTTGACGATATGCTCTCGGCATATAGAGACTGGGGGACGCAAACAAAGCCGGCCATATCCTGCACTGTAAATCCTAGAGCGGGAAAAGAAGCAGAATATGTTTTGGAGCCTGCAAAAAGGGCCAAGAAAATTCTTGTTGGAGGAGGAGGACCTGCAGGTATGGAGGCAGCGATAACGGCGGCATCGAGAGGTCACCAAGTAACGCTATATGAAGAAGGGGATGAATTGGGAGGCACGCTTCTTATAGCTTCCATCCCCCCTTACAAGGATGAAATGGCGGCGCTAATGAGGAGCTTGATTGCGCGGCTGCATAAGGCAGGCGTGCAAGTCAAGCTTTCGGCTCCAGTTGAGGCCAAGACAATCGAAGAGGAAAAACCAGATGCTGTGATATTGGCTACAGGGGGAACGCCGATTATCCCAGATGTCCCGGGCTCCCACGGAAAGAATGTGGTCACAGCAGAAGAGGTGTTGACGGGCCAGAAGGAAGTGGGGCAGAGTGTAATCATTGCTGGCGGGGGGATGGTTGGCTGTGAAACCGCGGACTTCTTCACCCAGCGGGGAAAGACAGTGACTGTTGTGGAAATGCTCGGCCGCATGGCGGCTGACGTAGTAGCCACCTACCGGCCCTTCTTTCTAGCAAGATTGAGAGCGGCCGGCATAAAGATGGAGACCAATGCTAAGGTGGAAGAGATAACAGACCAGGGAGTAAGGGTGAGCAGGAACGGCACCACCGACTTCATCGGCGGGGATACAGTGGTGCTCGCCATGGGCTACAAGGCAAACAAGCAGCTTGCACACAGCTTGGGAGGCAAGGTAGCAGAGCTGTACTCGGTGGGGGACTGCGTTAAGCCTCGTACCACAAAAGAGGCCATAGAAGAGGGATTCCGCATCGGTCTGAGAATCTAGCATATGTCTGGGATTTGATGACAAGATGCAGAGCTTTGGAAAATGGTATTCTCTGATAGCAGCCAACAGTATTCGCAAAGAAGAAGGTGCTGAATATTCTGGGCACACAAGAGTCAAGTGGCAAAACGGGGGCGTACCGGCGGACGCCGAATAGAACAATCGATCATAGTTGAAGAAATCAATGGCTCTATGTCAAATCGTGTGGAAACAGCTACGAGATGGTACAAACCCCAGGAGCATCTTTCTCCAATAAACCTCGAGATTCCTTAAGGCAAAAGAAACTCGCTTCAGCATTCTAATCTTTGTGTTACGGCCTTCAGTGAAGCCATTGGTAATCCCATTGTCAAAGTGGTTTAGTATGGATTCCTTCCACCGTTTCAAGGTATTTCCCGAGCTTGTTAGCTCGCCATCATCCTCTGACTTAAGGTTAAGGATAATAAGGTCCGGAAGCTTGGATAACTCCTCTCTGCCTCTTGCCGGTAGACGACTCTCTTCTTCTCTTTAGCCCAGT
>JAUVWD010000058.1 GCA_030604285.1 Chloroflexota bacterium | reverse complement strand
GCTAAGGCTTTCTGAAGTGGAATCAGATGAACAAAAAGAAGGAATGTCATTGCGCGGCACAGAGTCCTTGGGCAAATCTCGAAGAACAAAAGGGACTAGCCATGGGATTGCTTCGCTTCGCCGGCGATGACAAAAAGGAGTAACCTCGTGAAAATCTTAGTCGTAAACGGACCGAATTTGAATATGCTGGGCAGGAGAGATAAACAAATCTATGGAGAAAAGACCCTGGCCGAGATTGATTCCCTGGTGAAGAAACAAGGCGAAGCACTGAACGTCGAAGTGGTGACATTTCAATCGAATAGCGAAGGTGCACTCGTAGACTTCATCCAGAAGCAGTCAGATTCAGCCGACGGCATAATCATCAATCCCGGGGCTCTTACTCACTACGGTTTTTCTTTGCGTGATGCCTTGGCGGATAGTAAATTGCCGGTAGTTGAAGTGCACCTTTCCAACATCTATGCTCGGGAGGAATGGCGAGCGAAATCGGTAACTGCGCCGATCGCTAAGGGGCAGATAAGTGGCTTGGGCTGGCGGGGATATGCCGCTGCATTGCAGGTTCTAGTGGATGAGCAAAGAGGAGAAAACTGACAACAAATAGACTGCAGAAGCTGCACCCCACGATTGCTGAAAAGCGCTTGGATGCCCTTCTAGTCTCTCAGCAGGAAAACTGCCGCTACCTCTCAGGTTTTACCGGCTCGTCAGGCTGCTTACTCATCTCACATAGCCACGCCCTCCTAGCTACGGATTTTCGCTACATCGAGCAGGCTAAGGAAGAAGCCCCAGATTATGAGATCACTCAGGTCAAAGGAGACTTAAGTGATTGGCTTCCTAGATTGGTATCCGATCTAGGGTGGCGAAAACTAGGCTTTGAGGCAAACCATGTTTCGTTCGCTACTCACCATAAGCTTAGCGAAGCGATAGAAGCGAAGCAACTCGACCTTGAGCTTATTCCTACTGCGTCGTTAGTGGAGCGTCTTCGCTCTATAAAGGAGCCGGAGGAATTAGTGCTTATTGGCAAGGCCATAGAATTAACCGATGCCGCTTTCGAATACGCCAAATCAGCAATTCACCCTAACATAACAGAAATGGAAGCCGCCTGGGAAATAGAGAGCTTCCTTCGGCAAGGTGGAAGCGAAGGAATCCCGTTTGAGATCATAGTAGCTTCGGGATCAAATTCAGCCTTACCCCATGCCAAACCCAGCGGGAGAACGATTCAATCTGGCGAGCCAGTGCTAATTGATATGGGGGCCAGAATCAATGGCTATTGTAGCGACTTCAGCCGCACCCTATGCTTGGGCAAGCCTGATAAGAATCTACTGGGAATCTATGATATCGTTTTGAAAGCCCAACTTGCTGCTATTGGAGGAATAGAATCGGGTATGAATGCCCCTCAAGCTGATGCATTAGCCCGGAGTGTTATCGAGAAATCTGGCTACGGTGATGCCTTCGGACACAGCTTAGGGCATGGAGTTGGTCTTGAAGTACACGAATACCCCGCACTCAGTTCCAATTCCTCTGATTTGCTCTTGGATGGTATGGTTTTCACTATCGAACCTGGGATTTATATGGCTGGATGGGGTGGCGTAAGGATTGAGGACATGGTGATCTTGGAAAAGGGCAAGGTTAAGGTGCTTACCAAATCAGAGAAGAAATTGACCGAGCATTGAGGAGCTGGAGTGGGAGGTCTTATACCAGTTGTCATTGCTTGTTATACGGCAGAGATGACTGTGCGAGTAATCCATAGAACTTGCGGCCGATATTCTTAAGTGGAGGTTGTTCCATGATAGACGCAGGAGAATTGAGAAAAGGGACTGCTATAGAATTAGATGGTGAAATATATCAGATTGTGGAATATCAGCATGTCAAGATGCAGCAGAGACAGCCTGTGATCCGGCTGAGACTACGCAACGTTCGTAGTGGCAACACCCTGGAGAGGAATTTCCAGGCTAACGACAAGTTCACTCCTGCCTTCCTTGAGCATCGCCGCGTCCAGTATCTGTACAATGATGCCAACCTCTACTATTTTATGGATAGTGAGAACTATGAGCAAATAGCGCTTGCCCCGGAGCAACTGGCAGAGGCAATAGACTACCTCAAGGAAGGACTCAACTTAGAGATCTTGACCCACAAGGCAGAAGCAGTGAATATAGAATTACCCACCTTCGTCGAGCTTAAAGTTGTAGAAACAGAGCCTGGTTTCAAAGGGGATACAGCCACCGCAGGCAGTAAGCCGGCCAAGCTGGAAACAGGTCTAGGTGTTCAGGTTCCCCTTTTCATTAACATTGGTGATATCCTAAAGATTGATACCCGAAGCGGGAAATATCTGGAAAAGGTAAGCTAGAATCAAAATCGCGAGATTGTTGACCAAGGCTAATTTCGGCCTAAACGCCTTCACCCAAGTATGAGGCCTCACGTTGACATAGAATGTTTTGAATTTGGCGTAAGCTATGAAAACCTGTGCAAACCGTACGCCGTAGCGGCGAGCGCCACTTTTCGTCACTCCGAGGCGCACCAGTGCCCACGCATGCTTGGCCGGGTACCATAGCCTAGAAGAGATTGCTTCGCTTCACTCGCAATAACCCCTCCTCATGTCATTGCGAGGAGCGTCAGCGACGAAGCAATCACGGCGGCTCGGGCGGTAGCCCTCGGAAGGGGATTGCCACGCGTTCGGCCCGCAGTGGCAAGAAAACATGTCTACTCGACGGCAGCTCTGGGTCATCCCAACCATATACGGAAGTACCAAAGACAGGTATAAGCGTCCTCATTTGAGCCACATCTCCACCTACAGTGCCGTTCATTTGCACAGATGCAAGCCAGCTCCAGTTGAACCATTCGGGACCCCAATACTAAATCTCCTGGCGATAGGGTGCTGGATTTTGGAGCACATGAACTTCTGCTTTCATTCCTTGATATCTATTGCCATCGTCAGGAACACGGATATAAGCCTTGAAGGTAAATCTCATTCTCTCTCTCAAGGTACGCACCCTCGCCCCTCATCAACTCGTGTTAAGCTCTTCAACAATCATGTTCTTGCCCTCCCTATCGCTGATTGGTTCAACCAGAAGGCTCGGAGATCAGCCAGCCGGCTAACCAGTCTGTTCCTTCTTCCTGAGAGCCCGCCCTTTGCCTTCTGCTGAAAGAACTCAGATGCAAGCTCCAGGGAATTCTGCTATACTCAGCCGAGTCGAGAGTAACCGCCAAATGGTCCCCTACGCCGCAGATTATGGAGTCTACTGAAGTCCCTAAGTTGCTGGCGCGGGACTATAAGCCGATAGCCAGAAAGACAAGGTAAGTGCTAAGAGCTGATTTGCATGTTCATACCTCTTACTCCATGGATTGCTACACGCCTCTGGAGAAAATAATTGCCCGGTGCAATGAGATAGGTATAAATTGCATTGCCGTGGCTGATCATGGCACCATTGCCGGCGCTTTGAAATTGAAAGAGCTTGCCCCCTTTAGGGTGATTGTTGCCGAGGAAATCTTGACACCAGGTGGTGAACTCATGGGGCTATTCCTCACTGAGACGATTCCCAATGGGCTCTCTCCGCAAGAGACAATAGCCCAGATTAGAGGTCAGGGCGGCCTGATTGGGATCCCTCATCCATTTGGACGTTGGCCTTTGCAGAACTCCAATAAGCTCACGTCTCCAGGTATTTTGTCGCAGGTCGACATTATTGAAGTTTTCAATGCCCGCACTGTCTTCCGGAGTAGCTCCACCAAAGCGTGGAAACTGGCTTCGGAGCGCGGGCTGTCTGTCAGTGCCGGGAGCGACGCCCATACCATCCGTGAAATTGGTAGGGCATACGTGGAAATGCCTGAGTTTGATGATTCAAGTGATTTCCTGGATTGCCTATCCCAAGGCAAGATATTGGGACACAGATCTAGCCCTTTTATCCACTTTTCCAGCATCTGGGCAAAGGCAAGGAAACGAGCAGCTTTCCACTTTCACCCCAACCCTCCCACATCAAGGCAGAGGGATCATACAGAGAGGAAGGGGTCTTGCTGAACATTGGCTGGTTTTCCACAGGAAGGGACGAAGCTGCACGACAGCTTCTACAGACGGTCCAAGAAAGCATACAGGCTGGCGAGATCCAAGGCAAAATCAGTTTTGTTTTCAGCAATCGAGAGCCCCGTGAAGCGAGAGAAAGTGACTTATTCTTCGACTTGGTTCGCAGCCATGATATTCCCCTTGTCTGTTTTTCCCACAGGAAATTCAGGTCCAGATTGCTTCGCTCCGCTCGCAATCACAAAATGAGGGTTCGCAATGACGGAACGGACGTTAGCAATGACACTGCCTCGGACGAGGAGAGGGAGAATTGGCGACTCAAATATGACAGGGAGGTAGTCAAGAAGATAGAGAGCTTTGCCCCCGATATTTGTGTCCTCGCAGGTTACATGCTTATCATAGGGGAAGAGCTATGTCGCAAATACAATATGATTAACCTTCACCCTGCGCCTCCAGGCGGACCTACAGGAACATGGCAAGAGGTTATGTGGACATTGATACAAAGCAAGGCTGAGAAGGCTGGGGCAATGATGCATTTAGTCACGCCCGAACTAGATAGGGGACCGGCCGTTAGCTACTGTCTCTTCCAAATAAAGGGGAAGCCCTTTGACTCGTATTGGGAAAAGGGTGATAAGGAGGCTTTGTTTTGGCTCATTCGCCAACATGAACTTGCCCGAGAGTTCCCGCTGATTATCTCCACGCTCAAAGCTTTCAGCGAAGGAAGGATCAAAATAAAGGATGGCAAGATATTTGACGCTCAGCGCAATTCAATTGAGGGATACGACCTGAGTGACGAAATTGATGGACTAGTTGAGGGGGATAACTTGCGAAAAGCTTGTTTCTTCCATTATCAATTTAAAGATTTGTATAATAGGGATCATGATCTTTATAGATAGAGACGAGGAGCTCAAGTATCTCGAAGGTCGAATCCTCCAATTTCCTCTCCCTGAGGAGGAATCTTCCAGATTAAGGAAGGTCCTCGTCCTTATTGGACCTAAAGGTGTAGGGAAGACTGCGCTTCTTAAGGAACTCACAAAGCGAGGAATTGAACGTACAAGGTTTGCCTATGTCGAGCTCCGCGGCCCCTATGAGTCAACAGCGGATATATTGATAGACCTTTTGGTTCAATACAGCCAAAACTTAAAGGAAGAAATATGGAAAGAAGGTTTTGAGAGGATCCTCAAGGCTTTGGGAATTAAGATCCTTGGAAAAGAGGTCATCGAAACTCTCACTGCTCCCGATAACATTGAGCTTTTGCAAAGGTCGAGGCCTACCCTTATTCTAAGGCAACTCGAGGAAGAGGCCTGTAAGATATGTGGGAAAGGCAATACACGGCTTGTGATAATTTACGATGAATTTCAAAGTTTCCTTAAGGCAGCTCCAGCTAGCGATAGATTTGATGTATTCCTTGATTCCTTTGTTGCTTATTTCTCCAAG
>JAUVWD010000023.1 GCA_030604285.1 Chloroflexota bacterium | reverse complement strand
TATTCCTCTTAGCTGGCTCAGCTTTTCGCTTGGAAATCGCAAAGAACCTGGTGTAGTTATTCACATTGGTCTCAATTCCTGGCGCTAGAATCTCCAAAGCGTATATATTGGCGGCTTCCTTGCTGGCTATAGCAGCACAACCTTTTAGTTGCCTCTCTGCTATCATCTTTGCGCTGCCCGCAGTATCATAGGTGGGCACAATTTCCGCTCTTAGTTGGCTCAAAAACTCCTCACATTGGGCAAGGGCTTGAGGGTGCGAGTAAATGGTTCTTATCCTGGTCAAATCTTCACCAGGCAGAGCCATTAACGAGTGGCTTATTTTGAGAATAACCTCAGCAAATATATTAAGGGAATATATTAGCAGCAAATCATAGGTCTCATTGATGCTGCCGGCTTGAGAATTCTCCACAGGGACTACACCAAAGGCGACTTTATTCTCTGACACACCTTCAAAAACATCCCGAAGGCGGACGCAAGGCAAAAGGTCAATATCCCTGCCAAAAAGCTTTATCGAGGCATCCTCGCTGAAAGCACCTCTTTCACCCTGGAAAGCGACCTGCACCACTACTGTTCACCACCCGGGCTAGCGCCAACAAGCGAAGCTCGAAGTAGTTCAATGTTTTTACTAGGAATCAAAAAAACGAACTGGTCACCAGTCTCTAAGACAGTGTCCGGAGTACACACCATAGGCATCTGCTCTTGACGAAGTAACAAAGAAGAAGCAGCATAGTCCAGAGGTAATTCCTTTATGGGCTTACCCACTATTGGCAAATCTCTGGTCACCCTCAACAAAACGATTTCCACCCCTTCGTCCTTGAGACTCAAAAGACGGATTAAAGGCGAAATCCCAGCCTGCTCCTTAATATGCTCCAACACAAGCCCCACCACATCCACCGTATGCTCTATGCCTAGTTTAGCAAAGATGTGCTCATTCTTGGGACTATTAATCTTGGCGATAACCCGCGGGACATTGAACTTTTGCTTAGCTATCTGACAAGCTGCTAGGTTATCATCATCTTCGTGTGTAACAGCAATAAACATGCCTGCCCTTGCTATTCCTGCCTTAGTCAAGACAGCCATTTCGCAACCATCACCACACAAGGATACACTACCCAATTCATCGGCTAAGTGATCACACCTTTCAGCATTTCTCTCAATCACTAACACCTCATGGCCATTAGCAAGCAATTCCTTGCCCAAGCGAGACCCGACCTCATCACCACCAACAATTATGATGTACATATCTCTTTCTAGTCTCCTAACTTTTCCTTTATTAATCGGGCAAAGAGTGACGTAGGGCTGATGGCCTCGAGCCCCAGACTCTTATAGAACTCCTCTCTTAGGGGGTCGTAAATACGACAGACCACCTTCGGGACATCGAATATCTGCTTGGCAATTTGAGCTGCCATGGCGTTCCGATCATCATCCCGAGTTACTGCTACGAAGGCGTCGGCTTCTGCAATGCCCGCTTTTTTCAATACATCCTCATCAGCGGCATCGCCTGCTAGAGCAATGCCACCAAAATCAGACGGTAACCTCTCAAGGTTCTTAGTATCTGCATCAAGAATGGTTACTTTATGCCCTTCTGCGTCAAGCAAATGAGCTAACTCGGCTCCCACACGCCCGCAGCCCATAATAATCACGTTCATTGCCTATTTCGGGGAAGCGCGGCCCCGATACAATAAAACCTCGCAAAGAGCTTCCTTCAAAACGTAAGGAACGGTCTTGCCCAAATCGAATGCACCAAGATGTCTTTTATACCCAATCCCCATTATGATCAAATCTACCCCTCTTTCGATAGCTTCGTCAACAATCCCTGGGCCGGCCTCTCGGGCCTGGAGCAGGTCTGTCTCTATGTCGCAATGTTCTTCAGCGGCGATGTCTTCAGCATTGGCGAGCACCGCCTCTGCCTGCTTAGTCTCCGAATCAACTTGGGCATCTAGAGGAAGGCTCCTTTCCACCTCAATGATGTAGACAACGTAAACTCGGGCCTTAGGTTTCTTAGCCAAATTACAAGCCAATCTTACGACTTCCTCGTCGACGGCATTTCCGCTTACAGCCACTAAGATTGTCTTTGTCTTCACCAACTGTGGCATGTTACCTACTCCCTTCCTGTTAGTCAATAGAGGGGTTAGCCTCAACGGCAAAAGCCTCCTATTCAACCCGTTCCCCTTTCATTGGCACTAAAACCTTACTAAGCCCATTTCTCTCCGCAAAAGCGGCCAGCCACCTCATTAGCCTGAGGGTTTTCCTTTAAGCTTACTTATTTGGGCATCTATGACCCTTGTCGTGGCATCCCTAAGCGCCTCCAATTCACTGGCAGATAAGTCTTCCAGCTCCCCCAGATTATACTGTATGGCAGTGATAAGCTCGCGAGAGGGACGTTGCCTAGGACGCATAAAATAGGCATAGAAGATGGCAATTATCACACCAAAAAAGATAACAGTGCCAATGATTCCCCAAATACCACCGATTACCATTCCGGCCGGGGTGATCGGCCCCGGATTGTTAACACCCATCGTGTGCATAGCTCCAAAGCTCCACCACAAAGCATTACCATAGGAGGTTATCTGTTCACTGACCCCACCTTCAGCAAGATAAAGGCCCAGGGAAAAAAGCAGCCAAAGTCCAACGAGGCTGAGCAACAGTGGCACCAAGGGGGTTCGGGCGGAAATGTCTTTCAGGAATATAACCATCGCCGGGATATTGGGTAATACACGAAGCTTTCTCCGAGGTCTCTTCCTCCGAAGTATTACATCCCCCGGTCGTAGTGGCCTTACACGCTCAAACGGTTCTTCCTCTTCCTTCATCTCAACAGACGCCTCCTGCTAGTTAGGCTTATGCGCCACACTTCGACTGGCGAACTTTGCCCACTCCTAATTCCTAACTACCTCTCAAGGTCCATTTTGGCTGGACCATTCTATTGCCACACCCAGCACTTAGTAACACACCCACCAGCTTTGCCTTTATGATATGCAAGCAGCTTACTTGCGAATTCATGCTTGTTCATCGCGATCAAGTCTCCTTGAGAGCTGCCCCTGAGAATAATGAGCGAATTCAAAATCAGTTCTGTATGCCTGCGGCCCTATCCTGCAACCATTTCAATCGCGGCGATTTTAGTTTGTCCCATAATTGTTGTCAACAAGTGACTTTTTCTCCAACTCCTCCAGCCAAGCCATTGATTTAAGCTCCCGTTGAAAAAGATACCTCATATATCCTTGCATTACTTGCTTTAACTCTGAGGATAATTTTGAGCTCATTTTCACTCGGCTGGCAGTGGCATAGTCGCAGCCCTGCCATAGGCGAAGGACTTTCAAGGCATCGACTGACAATGGGCGGGGCACAGGCTCCTTCTGGTTGCAGTGGGGGCACAAGATTCCACCTTGGCCATAACTGAAGAAATTGATTACTGGATTGAGGGAGGAATTGCAGTTGACACACCGGCGCAGTTGAGGACGATAGCCAAGGTGATGCAGAAGATGAAGCTCAAAGTAGCGCACTACGGTTTTATCGTTCTCCGACTGACACAGCCACCTCAAGGCATTGAGCAGCAAATCAAACAAAGGACTATTCTCGCTGTTTTCCAAGGTTGAAGAATCTACAAGCTCCAAGGTGTAAAGGCCACAAGCCATATGCCATAAATCTTTTCTTAGAGCTAGGAAAGCATCAATTGTCTGGCTTTGAGTAATGATATCGAGGTTACGCCCTTTGGCGAGCATCATTGAGCTGTAGGTCAGTGGTTCCACATTGCCACCCAATTTGCTTCCCGGGCGGCAGGCCCCTTTGGCTATTGCCTTTAGCTTGCCAAGCTCAGGGGTATAAATGGTGACAATTCTGTCAGCTTCACCGATTTTGCTTTGCCTGAGGACTATGGCTCGTGTTTGATAAACGTGAGGTGCTGCCATCCGTGACTTTTAGAATTCCTGCCTGCCTTCGAGAGCTTGAGCTAGGGTCATATCATCAGCATATTCCAAGTCGGAACCAAATGGCAACCCTCGAGCCAGGCGGCTAATGTGGATGCCCATAGGACGGATCATCTGACGCAAGTACATAGCTGTGGCCTCACCCTCTATGGTAGGGTTGGTTGCCAGAATCACTTCAGCTACCGAATTGTCTTGAAGGCGATACAAAAGCTCCTTTACCTTCAATTCTTGAGGCCCTATCCCTTGTGCTGGGCTGATGGTTCCATGAAGCACGTGATAAACGCCTTCATACTTCCCAGTTCGCTCTAAAGGAATGATATCCGAAGGCTTCTCAACAACGCAAATCTTGGAATGGTCGCGCTCTTTATCTTGGCAAATAGGGCAAGGGTTGCGGTCAGTGATGTTGAAACAGACTGAGCAAAGCTCTACCTTTTCTTTCAGAAACAAAATAGCGTCACCTAGACTTTTGACTTCCTCATCCGGTGTGTGCAACAAATAATAAGTCAACCTCTGAGCGCTTTTTGGCCCAATTCCGGGCAGTTTATTAAGTTCTGCGATTAGCCTAGCTATAGGCTCAGCGATAGATGCCATTCTCTATTTTAGGTCAATCCCGGAATACTAAGCCCACCCGTCACTTTGCCCAGATGCTTGCTAGCAAGCTCTTGCGACTTGGCAATAGCTTCATTCATGGCAGTCATGACTAGGTCTTGTAATAACTCTGCATCTTCAACGTTGATCACTTCTGGCGATATCTCAACCGAATGAACCTTCTGACGACCATCAATCACCACTTTGACTGCGCCGCCTCCACTAGTGGCTTCTGCAGTAATATCACCCAGTTCCTCCTGGGCTTTGGCCAATTTTGCTTGAAGTTGTTGCGCTTGACGTAATAAACGCTTATCCATTCTAGTCACTGATTTCAGCGCCCATTTCTAGAGCAGCTTTGATCAAAGGGCTTTGGGTTTGTGGCGGCACTTTTCTCTTGAGGTTGACTAAGATGCACTTTAGCTTATAGGGTTGTCCAAAAACCTCTTTGAGCTTTCTTTCCACCAAATGTCGATATTTTGGGTCTTCTATCTTTTCCTTATGAAAAGAATAGTAAAAACCTAGCGTCAAGGTATCGTCCTCCAGAGCCATCGGCTCGCAGGCGCTGCGCAGAAAGGCATCTAAATTACCGTTGGAGCCTTCGCCTCGTAAAGATTGAATGAATTCCTTCCATCGACCACGCACACAATCAATGTCTTGAGGCTGCTTTGGCTTTGAAGTTTCGGCCTCGTTTGCTGGAAATTCGGTTTCTTCGGCACCTTGGGCAAACACCTGGGATGGGATGGTAGATCCCACTGGTTCTGGAGCTGCAGTCAAAGTTGGCTGCTCAGCCATTGAAGATAATACACAATCCACTAAAGCCAGCTCCAAGGGCAAAGTGGAGTAATTATTGGTGCGAAAATCTATGCCAGCGAAAAGCTTGGTTGCCCCAAGCAAATGTTCAAGTTCGACGCCAGTTACCACTCTCCTCATTTCGGCTAAATCCTCAACAGTGATATCAAGACCCTCTTCACAGCCAGATTTGACCAATAACAACCCCCGAAGATACTCTACTAGCCCCAGATTAAACTGGCGGAGGTCAATGCCATCATTATCAAGGCTATTTATAATTCGAAGACCTGTAGGAATGTCCCTATTGGCGATACATTTTGCCAGTTGTCCAACTCGCAAATCGTCGCTGAAGCCTAGCGCCATCCGAACTTGGCCAAAATCAATTTCATTGCCGTAGTAAGCA
Source organism: Chloroflexota bacterium (assembly GCA_030604285.1). Classification (GTDB taxonomy): domain Bacteria; phylum Chloroflexota; class Dehalococcoidia; order GIF9; family AB-539-J10; genus JADFUX01. The sequence goes on along the minus strand of JAUVWD010000023.1, from coordinate 2,607 downwards.
ACTGATTGCTGCAATAGATTTTCAGCATCACGGAGGCTTCCAGTAGCTGCCTGACCAATAAGCCTCAGGGAATCGAGTCCGACATTGATATCCTCTTCCCGACATATCAGCTTCAATTTGTCCACTATCGCTGCTTGAGCCAGCCGACGGAAATTGAATCGCTGACAGCGTGACATTATGGTGGGCAGCACCTTATGCGGCTCCGTGGTAGCTAGGACAAAAATAATGTGGGGAGGCGGCTCCTCCAGAGTCTTTAGCAAGGCATTAGAAGCTGCCTCGGTAAGCATATGGACTTCATCGATAATATACACTTTGTAGCGAGCGACGTTTGGCGCATAGTGGACTTTTTCCCGGAGGCTGCGAATTTCGTCAATGCCGCGATTGTTAGCAGCATCTATCTCTATTACATCCGGAGCTCTGCCCTCGGTGATTGACCGACATATACTGCAAGTGTTACAGGGCTCGCCACTCGTCTGATTAGGGCAGTTAACAGCTTTAGCCAAGATGCGACCAGTACTGGTCTTTCCCGTGCCTCGAGGACCGCAGAAAAGGTATGCGTGGGCTGTTTTTCCGCTCTGGACGGCACGGCGCAGGGTCTCAACCACCGGCTCTTGCCCTACCACCTCAGCCAGAGTTTGCGGTCGCCACTTGCGGTAGAAAACCTCAGAACCCATCTTCCAACCCCTATTATACTCCCCCTTGCCTAATTCCTAAAGGAGTTTTTTGTCTAGACTACTGGCTTGAAGCACTTTCTAACACAAAAAGTGTTTCCTCGTAATGCTCTCTCACATCCTTGATGGCTTGCTCCAGACTGGGCTTAGTTCTCTCAGGGGTCTTCTTCAAAGCATTCTGCAATGTATCCAAACTCCTCCGGCGGCTTTCAATTAGCGTCATCCTCAGCTCTTCCACATCCTTTCCGTTGCCATAAGCTTCCGCCCCATCACCGGGAGCCAGTGCTTTCGGCCCTGTCTGCCTGATTTCCCACGTGCTCTCAATCTCATACACTTTGTCCAAATGGTCAGCCAATCTCTCGGTCAACACGGAGATTCTATCAGTCTTTTCGTCGCGAGCCATTTCGGCAATTTCCCTTACTCTCCGCTCGGCAAACTGAATATGAAGCTTCGCCTTGCTCATATCAGAAAAGGCTAATGTCAATCTCACCTGCTCCACAGCCAGCTTCACGGGATAAAGAGGCCTATCAGGCAGGGCGTTTGCTGAAGCAACAACTGTTCCTGTGCCAACAAATAGAATGACCAAGATAGCGCTCACAGCCAGTGCCCACTTCCTGTGCCAAATAGGAACCCTGGCTCTTTTTTCCGCCTTCTCTGACTTGGCACACAGCATCCTCTGAAGCTGAGAACGGGCCCTTGCTTTGAACTCAAGCGTGGGCTGAACAGCAGGAGACTTCTGAATAAGGGCAAAGCTGGTTCTAAGCAAAGGCTCAAGTTCAGACGCTTGCTCGGGATAAGTTTTGAGACAATCGCTAATGCTTTCGCCCTTGAATATGCGCTCCAAGCACTTGTCTAAGATATCTTCTAACTTCTCTGCCATTTCCTATCTGTTTGCCAGCAGCATTTTCCTCAATGCCACTATGCCGTTGTATTGTAGAGCCTTCACCGTGCCTGGGCTTTTGCCCAGGACTCTAGCCGCCTCAGAAATAGAAAGCTCAGCACCAAAACGAAGCGAAATCACCTCACGCTGAGCAGGAGATAATTTCTTTACGCCATCAATCAACTCCTCAATCTCAAGCTCTTTTTCTGCAATAAATGCTGGGTTTGCTTCACTTGCGGAAGTCATATTGTCATCATCCAAAGCTGCCTCTTTCACCTTTGTCTGCTTCCTCAAGTAATCGACTATCTGATTATGGGCGATGCGAAATAGCCAGGAAGCGAAAGGCAAATTTCGCCACTTATACGAGCCGATCGCCTCCAAAGCTTTGACAAATACCTCTTGACTCAAGTCCTCAGCTTCAGCCTGATTTCCCAACCTTAGGAAAATATAGCGATAAATCTTATCGAAATTCTCCTCATAAAGTTGGGCGAAGGCTTGCCCATCACCCTCTACTGCTCGACAGACTACATCTTCCTCAATAGACATCAGTGTGATGCCTATTATACTGAAAAACGAAAATTGATGTGAAAGGTTTATGGCGAGGGCCAAAGCAGCCGAAGGGTTGAATTCGGGCGAAAGAAAAACCGAGAATTCATGCTGAACCTTATGACTCTTGTTCAATAAACTGGCTTCCCTTATCTTGGCAACATCACATTTCCATATCATTGCCAGGGGCCAAGTCCCAAAGCAAGCTCGGAGCGGTGGAGGAGAGTGCCCCGCTTTGCCCGCCATGTCGGGTGATCGCCCAAGCACAATGTGATATTACCAAATACGTACGCCGCTGCTTCACCAGTTTCGTATTAAATAGGTATTGACAGGGCAAAACAGATCTCCAATAATGCCACATCGCCTCATAAGGAGGCGATGGCAGAGCTTGAGAGTGAGAATCTCGGAAATGCCATGGGGAAAATGCTAGAGTGCAGCCCGTAGGACTACGAATGCCCTAATAGTTGCAACCACTGCCAGAGGGCTAGATAGAGGCGGAGAGAATACTCC
>JAUVWD010000008.1 GCA_030604285.1 Chloroflexota bacterium | reverse complement strand
GGTACCATTCTCCTGGCTCTTAGCCATCGGTGGTAAGACCTCCTTCCTTTTATTCTCTGTGCTTCGGGATTCTTACCACCTTATCACTTTTCCACACAAATCAGTATAGAGCCATCATTATGTTGCAAAGATAGGAGAGAATGTTTACAATTTAGCCAATTGTCTGGAAGCTACAGGCTGGAGAAATGGGAAGCCGCGTATTCTATGAGGATGTAAATGAAGGCGCAGAGATACCGGCGCTGAGCAAACACCCCACAACTCGGCAGTTGGTGATGTGGGCCGGTGGCTCGGGAGATTATTACGAGCTTCACTATGATAAAGATTTCGCCAAAAGCCAGGGGCTTGATGGGGTTATCGTCCATGGCAGGTTGAAACTCGCCTTTATGGGGCAGTTGATTACGGATTGGATTGGCACGGAAGGCGTCTTAAAGAAGTTGACTTGCCAATATCGGGGCATGGACGTCCCTGAAAAGGACATAACTGTGAAAGGAAAGGTAACGAAAAAATTCCTAAAGGACGGGGAGCATTATGTAGAGCTTGATGTTTGGACGGCAATTCCTGCAGGAGAGATGACTACGCTGGGCACAGCGGGTGTAGTTCTCCCCTCCAAGGTTGGGATCTCCTAACAAAAGAAACAAAGGAGGAAAAATGGGAAAGTTAGATGGTAAAGTAGCTGTAATTACTGGTTCAGGAAGGGGGATAGGCAGGGCAACGGCAGTTCTTTTCGCCCAGGAAGGGGCAAGCGTGGTAGTAAATGACATAGATCCTGTCCCTGCAGAGGAAGCGGTAAAGGAAATAGAGGCTGAAGGTGGGAAAGCAGTAGCTTGTGTTGCCAATATAACCAAGGCAGACGAAGCTCAGAGGCTAATGGACACTGCAGTGGAGAAATTCGGCAAGCTCGATATTCTGGTAAACAATGCCGGGATCACCAGGGATGCCATGATACATAAGATAACCGATGCACAATGGGATATTGTTGTGGATATCTGCCTCAGAGGGGCTTTCAACTGTATCCGTGCGGCCTCCAAATATATGATGCAGGAGGGGCATAACGGCACTATAATCAATACTTCCTCAGCAGTTGGACTAATGGGCAACATTGGGCAGATCAATTACGCCAGCGCCAAGGCAGGGCTCATCGGCATGACCAAGACGGTGGCGAGGGAATGGGCGAGATTTGGCATAAACTGCAATGCTGTGGCTTGGGGAGTGGTTGATACTAGGTTAACCAAAGAGAAAGAGACTGGTGAGGAGGTGGCGGGGGAAAAGGTGGGCATCCCTAAGAAAATCAGGGACCAATTCGTAGCGCAAATGGGCGGCCAGATATTGCAACCCGAAGATGCAGCTAAGGTGGTATTGTTTTTGGCCTCGGATGATGCCCGCTTCATCACCGGCGACGTACTGAACGTCTCTGGTGGATGGTATATCTAGTACTGGGAGGAAGCAATCAAGATTGGCTGAAAAAGGCATAACCGTGGAGGAACTACAAAAGAAGATAGGTACCGAGGGAAAGCCGGTTACGCTTGAAATTGACAAGGGGCTAATCCGACGGTATGTTGATGCAGTAGGCGACCCCAATCCTCTATGGCAGGACGAGGAATATGCTAGAGGCACCGAATACGGAGGCATCATTGCTCCGCCATGGCTTTTGTGCGCTTTGATGGCGACATTTCCTATTGTTTCCCAAGCAAAGACACTCCCCTCAGCGGTGCCGGAGGTGACATTGCCTCGGGAGCGCGTGCTGGACGGGGGAGGGGAGTGGGAATTTTCCCTGCCATTGAGAGTTGGCGATACCATAACAGCCCATACCAAACTGGCTAAGGTCTTTGAGCGTGAAGGTAGAATGGGCAAGATGCTTTTCTTTGTCTACGAGACGAACTACACAAATCAACGCGGTGAGCTAGTAGCCAGAAGCTCCAGTACGCTAATCAACTATTGAAGGCAACAGAAGGGAAGCATTGGCCTTGTGTCCCTTTATCAGCAAATTAGCCAACGCTGGCCAAAAGAATAGAAGCTGGCTCTGCATCGGGCTGGACTTTGATCCGGACCTAATGCCCGAAGTAAAGCCTTTGGAGTTTGGCAAAGCGATTATTGATGCCACCCGTGACCTGGTATGTGCCTACAAGCCCAATCTGGCTTTTTATGAAGCACTGGGAATCGAGGGACTAAGGATTTTAGAAGAGCTCACAGAATATATTCCCAGTGATATTCCTATAATCAGCGATGCCAAACGCGGTGATATTGGCAACACCGCCAAAGCCTATGCTAAAGCCCTTTTCTCCACTTTCGGCTTTGATGCCGCCACAGTTAATCCCTATCTAGGCTTCGACTCCGTAGAACCCTTCATTAGCTACCGTGATAAGGGAGTATTTATCCTATGCCGAACATCAAACGCTGGAGCTTCAGACTTTCAGGACCTCCATTGCACCACGGGTTTCTCCCTTTACGAAGAGGTAGCACAGAAGGCCAAGGAATGGAACGTTTACGGCAACATCGGCCTGGTGGTGGGAGCGACTTGCCCTGAAGAACTAAGAAAGATTCGCTCAATTTGTCCTGAAATGCCCTTTCTCATACCAGGGATTGGCGCTCAAGGCGGAGATTTAGCTTTGGCAGTCAGCTATGGAATGGACGCCAAAGGAGAAAGTGCGATTATCGCTGTCTCAAGACAAATTCTTTACGCTTCAAAGGAAAAGAATTTCGCTGAGGCAGCTAGAAGCATGGCCGAGAGAATACGCCAGCAAATAAATCGTTGTTTAGCTGCCCGCCCAGAGGCACAATGAGAGCGTTTGCTCTGTCACCCTGAGCGACAGCGAAGGCTCCAGATTCTTCCCTTTCATTTGGTTCAGGGCTCTAGCTCAGAATGACATTCTATTCTGTCATTGGGAGGCACGGAGTGCCGAAGCGATCTTAGAGAAAGGAGTTGTTGGGATTGCTTCGCTCGCAATGGCAAACGGAAGGGGCAGAATGAGAGGAGGGGGTTGCTGAGCGACCTCAAGATGACCACGGAGATAAAGATTGGCGATATAGTCAGGCTGCGCAAAGCACATCCCTGTGGCGGCTATGAGTGGGAGATAATAAGAGTTGGTGCAGATATTGGAATTAAATGCCTCAAGTGCAAAAGAAGGGTGCTTCTGGAGAGAAACACCTTCAAAAGAAGGCTAAAAGAACTTGTTTCCCATAATGATTAGCAATCCGGGAGGAAAAGGAGAAAACCCAGCAGGTTGCGGTGTTGCTTAGCCAAGCGCAATTTGTGATTACAAGCAACACCCCTACGAAAGACTCTACCCTTATCCCCAAGCTACGACTTCTGCTCCCGCCCACAGCATCAGCTTGGTTAAATGCTAACAAGGAGAATTGATGATGCGCCATTGTTTCCAAACGTAGCCTTTAATAAGTAGCCAACAAGTATTTGTAGGAAAACGAAGAGTTTTCGGACTCACCTATTGAATGACGGCTCAAGACCAGTGTACAATTCCTCAGTTTGTCCTAGATTACTGAGGTAAAAGGCGATGATACTGATGACAATAGACTGGGGTCTGGCCGCTTCAATAGCGGGAAAAAGCTTTGCCACTGTGTTTCTGGTATTAATTATCCTCGCCGTAGTAACCTGGCTAATAGGGCTCGCTTTCCAAAGGATGAAGAAGAGGAGGGAAGAGGCTAAGCCGGGGGAAGTTAAGCCAGAGGAAACCAAACCCAAGGGGTAAACGAGAATGTTTGGCATTGAAGGATTCGCTCTAGCGCCGGTTCCATTAGCGAACATCATGGGCCTTGAATCAGGGTTTGCTTTTCTCACCTGGCAACGCGTCTTAATGTGGGTTGCTGGTGGTGTCCTGATTTACCTGGGCATAGCCAAGAAATGGGAGCCGTTTCTCTTGGTGCCTATAGGCTTTGGCATCATTCTAGTTAATATACCTTTAGGTTACCATGTCATGGGCTTCGCAATGCCTCCCGGAGCAACATTGCCCCCCGGAATGACCGAATGGCCAGCGGGTTACCAGACCCTGGCCGATGGAACAATGCGATGGGATTACTTGCCGCCTGTTTGGCCTGACTTAATCGAGGCGGGAGGACAGCCGATTGGCTTTCTATCCATTATCTTCCGATATGGCTTTGGTTGGGAACTGATTCCCCTATTCATGTTCATAGGCATAGGAGCCATGACCGATTTTGGTCCTCTCATTGCCCGTCCTGTTTACTTCCTCTTGGGGGCGGCAGCTCAATTTGGAGTTTATGCTGCCTTCTTCATGGCTCTGGGCATCGGGTTTGACATTCCCGAGGCCTGCTCCATAGGAATCATAGGAGGTGCTGATGGTCCCACCACGGTCTACCTCACCACAATGCTAGCGCCCTGGCTCCTGGGTGCTACTGCTATAGCTGCCTATACCTACATGGCTATGGTGCCATTAATCCAGCCTCCCATAATAAGGGCGCTAACCACCAAAGAGGAACGAAAATTGTATATGGCGCCAAGGGTGAGGGAAGTCTCAAAATTCGAGGAGATACTTTTCCCCCTGGTTGTTATGCTTGTGGTTGGGCTTCTTGTCCCTGAGGCATTGCCAATCATCGGCGCTTTCATGATGGGTAATCTCCTCCGTGTATCCGGCGTTACCGACAGGCTGGGCGCTACCATGTCTGGGTCTTTCGTAGATATAGCAACGGTCTTCCTCGGTGTTTGCGTGGGTGCCTATGTAGCAGCTCCAGCGTTTGTCCGCCCCGAGCCACTGATGGTCTTCGGCATAGGCATACTTGCTTTTGCCTTTGCTACCTTTGGCGGCCTTATCTTCGCCAAACTGTTGAATTTAGTTTTCCCGCTGTTCAAGCAGCCGAAGATAAACCCTATGATTGGGGCTGCCGGCGTTTCGGCAGTACCTATGGCATCTAGGGTGGTGCAGACCATGGGAATAAAGGCCAATCCCAGGAACTTCCTTCTCATGCACGCCATGGGGCCAAATGCAGCCGGGGTTATTGGCACGGCTACCGCAGCGGGAGTGTTTCTAGCTTTAGCAGGAGGACTCTAGTCATTTCGTTTTCCTCTCCCGCCACAGGCGACTTGCTGTATCGCGAATAACCTGGTGGCTAAAACCGCGGTAACTGAGGTAGCCTGACAACCGTTGGCGGAAGCGTGGATAGTCCAAGTCGGCAAGAAAACGCATTCTAGTACATCCTATCGTGTAAGCATTAAGCTCATCATCTATGTCCTTCGTTATTTCATCAACGATATCCGCAGCTACCCTTTTATTTCTCAATTCCCTTGCTATCAACCTTTTGCTCTTGGGCCTAAAAGACAATCGGCTGTCCTTCCAGAATTGAGCGAAGGCGAAATCATCAATCAGCTTTTGCTCTTTCAATTTGGCAATGGCTCTCTCCACCTCTTCACTTACAAAGCCATGCTGGAAAAGTCGTTGTCGTACTTCGCCTTCGCTGCGTGGACGATAGCTGAGGTAGCGGTAAGCGGCATCAAGACAAGGCTGAGAGGCACTGGTATCTGCCAACTGGCTCTTCCCCGGCTAAATATCAGTCATCTGCAAATGTCTCTATGTCCTGTTTAAGAGGCACATTGGGGATAGCCGCTGAAGGTCTTATCTGGGATTCTATTTGCGAAGCAACCTCGGGGTGCTGCCTTAGATAATCCTTGGCATTTTGTCTTCCCTGTCCCAACTTTGTCTCACCATAAGTGAAGAAGGAGCCAGCTTTCTTCACTATCCCTGCTCCTACACCGAGGTCAATCAAATCTCCTTCTTTGCTTATGCCTTGGTTGAACATTATGTCGAATTCGGCGGTACGGAACGGAGGAGCTACTTTATTCTTAACTACCCTAGCTCTTACCCTAGTGCCCACCACTTCAGAGTCCTGCTTAATGGAATCGCCTTTTCTCAAATCTATCCTTACCGAGCTATAGAATTTCAGCGCCCTTCCCCCGGGAGTTACCTCAGGGTTACCAAAAATAATGCCTATCTTCTCCCGCAACTGGTTAATAAAAATCACTGCCGTCCTAGATCTGCCAATAGCAGCTACCAATTTCCTCAGCGCTTGAGACATCAGCCGTGCCTGCAAGCCAACATGAGCATCGCCCATCTCCCCTTCTATCTCCGCTTTGGTCACCAATGCCGCTACACTATCAATTACTATTACATCTAGGGCACCGCTTCTTACCAAGGTCTCAGTGATCTCCAGAGCTTCCTCCCCAGTATCTGGCTGGGAAATAAGCAAGTCATCAACCCGAACACCGCAGTTAGCCGCATATGCAGGGTCTAAAGCGTGTTCAACATCTATATATGCAGTAATGCCACCAGCCTTCTGAGCCTCAGCAATTATGTGCTGGCCAAGCGTGGTTTTGCCCGAAGACTCGGAGCCAAAGATCTCAGTCACCCGGCCTCGAGGTATGCCACCTATCCCCAAAGCCAAATCCAGACTTAACGACCCAGTAGAAATAGCAGCTTCAGCCACTTCGGTATGAGATTCGCCCAACTTCATGATTGAGCCCTTGCCAAATTGTTTTTCAATCTGCTCAATGGCTAGCTCTACCGCCTTTTCCTTATCCGTGGCCATGTCAAGAATTATAGCAGCTAGGCTATGCCAAATCAATGATACCTTTTGTAGATAAAAGGAACTGCCCAGGCGATGCCACCCAAAAGCAATGCCCCCCCAGCTATGGCTCCACCTCCAAGAAAGGCAATATCCTGCCAGAAGTTCTCAGGAAATAGCATGATGAGATAGTCTTTGCTTGGGTCGAGCATCCAATACGGATTGCTGAAGCTAATGAGGTGAAACTGAACAAATAGCTGTTCAAAGTTGAAAATCGAGGCAATGCCTAGCATAGCTATAAGAGCCACAGTAAGAGCACATCCCCAAGTTATTTGTTTGGCTAGATTCTGCCAGCGACCCTTCGTCCATAGCAAAAAGAGCAAGCTATAAATAACGATGTAACCAAGGGTTGCCCCCTGAACTCGATAGTCAAGCTGTAACAAGCTCTTTACATCACTGAGATGGATAAGCTCATAGTCGTGAAACAGTTCAAATTCTTCCCCGTATTCACTAGCTACCTTCATTTGTGGCGTTTCCACTCTAGAATTGAAGTAATCAATAAGCCTTCTTGCTATTTCGCTTAGCTGTGCCCTCTCTATTTTCGTAACTTCGCTTATCCCATACTTGTCGAAAGCGTATTCATAAATATGAATGCTACTAGCTCCGCAGCGGATGGTGCTGGTAAGAAGCAAAAGAGGAAAACAGATTATGAATAGGGAACAGGCAGCAACTTTTACGATTTTCAACTCTTGTCCCCCCAATCTCTTAGGCTGCTAAAAGGCAGTGCTAGAGATGCCATGCTATAATTCTAAGCAATGCCGCGGGAATTTACTCACCTCCATGTCCATACCGAGTACAGCCTCCTTGACGGCATGTGCCGCATTCCCCAGCTTATTGCCAGGGCAAAAGAATTGGGCATGGCTAGCCTCGCCATTACCGACCACGGCGCAATGTATGGTGTTATCGATTTGTACGTGGCGGCTAAGGAGGCGGGCATCAAGCCAATCATCGGCTGCGAAATTTACGTAGCTCAAACTGACCGCCATACTCGAGGTCCCGCCCATAAGAAGCCCTATCATCTCACTCTGCTAGCTAAGAATGAGAAAGGATACCATAATTTAATTCAATTAGTTACTAAAAGCCATCTCGAAGGATTCTACTACAAGCCTAGAGTAGATAAAGAGCTTCTAACCCTTCATCGTGATGGGCTTATTGCCCTTTCCGGCTGCGCTCATGGAGAGGTGCCCCGACTTATCCAAGAAGGCCAGAGTGACAAAGCTGCTCTAGCAGCCTCGTGGTGTAGGGAAGTCTTCGACGATTACTATCTAGAGATACAGAGGCATCCCATTCCTGAGCTTGAGCAAATCAACCGTGAGCTTCTTTCTTTGTCCTCCAAACTCGATATACCAGTCGTAGCCACCAGCGATGTTCATTACGTTCATAGGGAAGACGCGCCCACTCACGAACTCCTGCTATGCATACAAACCAATACTTCTATATACGACGAAAAAAGACTGAAGATGGCAGGCGATTTCTTCTATCTGAAAAGCCCAGAAGAGATGGAACAGCTCTTCAGCGACCTTCCACAAGCTATAGAAAATACTCAGCACATTGCTGAAATGTGCCAAGTGCAGGTGGATTTTGGGAAGCTTCATTTGCCGCGGCTAACATTGCCTCACGCCAAAACAGCCGACGATTTCCTGGCTGGGCTTTGTTGGGAGGGGTTAGAAAAGCGCTATTCAGAGCCAAGCTCGGAAGTAAAGCAGCGCCTCAGCACTGAGCTTGATGTTATCCGAAAAACGAAGTTCGCCGATTACTTTCTCGTCGTTTGGGATATTGCTTCATTTGCCAGAAAACAGGGCATCTACTTTGGCGTGCGAGGGAGCGCTGCCGCCAGCTTAGCTCTTTACTGCCTAGGTATCACCGATATCAATCCCTTGGCTTACGGGCTTGTTTTTGAGCGCTTCCTCAATGTGGAGCGTCGGGAAATGCCAGATATCGATCTCGATTTTCAGGATGACCGCCGTGATGAAGTCCTAGCTTATGTCAACCAGAAATATGGAAGCGAGCATGTGGCTCAAATCATCACATTTGGCACTTTGGGGGCTAGAGCGGCACTAAGAGACACCGGGCGAGCTTTAGGTATGCCCTACGGTCAAGTCGACCGAATAGCTCGACTTATTCCTTTTGAGCTAACCATAACTTTGGACAAAGCATTGGAGGGGAGCAGAGAGCTCTACGACACATACTGTCAGGACGAAGCGGTGCATAACTTAATTGATTCATCGAAGAAACTAGAAGGGGGTATCCGCCATGCCAGCACCCACGCTGCTGGCGTTGTCATATCACGCGACCCATTAACCGAATATGTGCCACTTCAGACAGTAGGCAAAGGAAATGGACAGGCTGTTATGACCCAGTTCCACATGGACAATATCGCCCGCCTGGGCCTACTAAAAATGGATTTCCTCGGCCTCTCCAACCTGACGATTCTAGACAAAGCCACCAAAATCCTCCAGCAAAACCGTGGAATTTCCCTAGATTTACAGCAGATCCCCCTTGACGATGCCAAGACCTTTGAACTACTTGCCTCAGGAGAAACTAAGGGCATTTTCCAACTGGAAAGCTCCGGTATGCGCCGCTATATAAAAGAACTCAAGCCTACCAATTTTGGCGACATCGCCGCCATGATAGCGCTTTATCGCCCAGGACCAATGGAGCAAATTCCCACTTTCATAAGAGCAAAGCAAGGTGCTGTCCCTGTTCATTATCCCCACCCCGCCCTAGAAGAAATTCTGAAGGAAACCTACGGGGTCATTGTGTATCAAGAACAGGTGCTGTTCATTGCTCAGGCTTTAGCTGGCTATTCACTGGGGCAAGCTGATATCCTTCGCAAAGCTATGGGGAAAAAGATACCCGATGTAATGAAGAAGCAGGAGCGCAATTTTATCGCTGGAGCTAGTAGAAATGGTATACCAGTAGAATTAGCCAAAGAGGTGTTTTCCCTAATTGAGCCCTTCGCCGGCTATGCTTTCAATAAGGCTCATAGCGTAAGCTATGCTCTTGTCGCCTACCGCGGCGCCTATCTCAAGGCAAATTACCCCGTTGAATATATGACCTCCTTTCTTAACACTTATTGGGATAATATGGACAAGGTTCGCTTGGCGATCGCCGAATGCCGAAGGTTGGGTATTCAGACGCTTCCCCCAAGCATTGATAAGAGCCAGGGTAGCTTCACCATCGAGGAGGAAAATGGCCCTGCTATTCGCTTTGGACTGGCCGCCATCAAAAATGTCGGGACTTCGCCCATCGACTGTATTCTTTCCGCTTGCCGTAAAGGGGGGGCTTTTAACTCCATAGAAGACTTTTGCCACCGAGTCGATCTGCGCAACACGAATAAAAAGGTGTTGGAAAGCCTGATTAAGGTGGGTGCCTTTGATTCTCTGGGCAGCCGAAGGGCGTTTCTCAAATCCATTGACAAGATCATCTCCTTGGCTCAAACAGAACAAAGGATGAAAGAGTCAGGACAGATTAGCATGTTCGACTTATGGGCTCAAACGTCCTCTGCCCCCATCCTTTCCCTCGCGGAAAAAGGCAAAGATGTATCCATCACGCAGAAGCTTGACTGGGAAGGAGAACTATTAGGCGTCTATTTCTCCCAACATCCCGTTGCTTCCTTGACCTCTGAGCTTTCTTCAATGGTTACCGTTTCGTGCAGCGAAATCAGTGCCGAGATAGCGAATGAAACGGTGGTAACTGGTGGGATGGTAGCCTCAACGCGTCAAGCTCATACCCGAGATGGACGCCCCTTCATAATAGCCACACTCGAAGATCAAGTTGGCAATGTAGAAGTCACCGTATGGCCAAAGCTCTACGAAAACACGCAGGAGCTATGGCAGAGGGGAAATATTCTCATCGTCAAGGGGCAGATAAGGACAAAAGAGGGCGGAGCGCAGTTAAGCTGCCAGGAAGTCCAGCCCTATCATCCAGCCAAGCAAGAAAACAAAGAGCCACTGGCTCAGAATCAACGCCATCTCACAATAAATATCAACCAAACCAATGACGCAGAAAAGGACGTTGAACGCCTCCAAAAGGTTATCGACATCCTTAACAGCTACGCCGGTGAAGATAAAGTATCTCTCCGCATTGCCAGCGAGGATGAAACCACTAGTCTGGAGATGCCCAACATAATGATAAACTACTGCCCGGAACTAGCGAGTGAACTGGTTGGGATATTGGGCGAAGGCAATCTGAGACTTGAGCCATGATTTGGTTGTGAGCTTGCCTTTTTGATCGGAAACCAAGAATGTAGCTGCGCGGCTTTTAGACCGCAGGGCGAGGCTAAAGCATTACAGCCACAGTCTCAATCTCAAGCAACCTCCGCTTCCAATCTCTGCCGCCGCTGAACCCACCAAGATCTCCATTGCTACAAATCACACGATGACAAGGAATTACTATGGGCACGACATTTCTGGCCAGAGCTTGCCCTACAGACCTAGCTGCCTTAGGCACGCCCGATCTACTAGCAACCCAGGAATAAGTTCTTGTCTCTCCATGAGGAATAAGCCGAGTCACTTGCCAAACACCGCTCTCGAAAGGTCTGGCCCAGGATAAATCCAGCTTATCAGGGAAGCTGACTCGCTTGCCATTCAAATAGTCTCTTATTCTGTCAGGCAAATCACCAAAATGGCCGGCTTCAGCCTCGATCAGTGTCTCGTCACGCCATTTCACCGCGAGCCCTATGAGAAGATTCAGTGTCTTCTCCGAAGAAGACTGAGGCAAAACAAGCTTCACCAATCCCTTTTGTGACCCCAATACCCCCACCCACCCCAGCACGGTGTCAAAAACAATATATC
>JAUVWD010000094.1 GCA_030604285.1 Chloroflexota bacterium | reverse complement strand
CCGTGACCGGGAACCCGTGTTCGGCTAACTTGATAGCTGGTGCCAATACCTGAGCCAAGCTCATAGTGCCATACTTGTCAAGCAGTGTACACCACCCATCTAAGGCCCCAGGAATTGTCACTGTATGGATGCCCGTTATAGGCATTTCTTGGTAACCGAGATTTCGGAGTGTTTCCAAACTGGCTGCATAGGGAGCCCGACCGCTGGCATTCAATGCCTTCAACTCATTGCTTCTGCTCAGGTATACCAGCGCGAAGGCATCTCCCCCCAGACCGGTCGACATGGGTTCCACCACATTTAAAGCTGCGGCGGTGGCGATGGCAGCATCAATCGCATTGCCTCCTTGCAGTAGCATGCTCACTCCAGCCTGTGCTGCCAGGGGCTGACTGGTAGCAACTATTCCGCGATTACTCATAACTGCAGAGCGACGGGATGGAAACGAGTGTTTCAAATCTATTTCTCTCCTAAGAAAGATTTGTACTCAAGCCTGGATTGAACAGGTAGACAAAGGAATCTTCTGGATCGTAGACCATGCCTATTACTCTTATTTTCACTCCCACTTGGCGAGCTTCCATTAACAATTCATAGAGTTCCGGGTCAGCAGGCTTGTTTGGTTTGAACGCCCTTACCTTGGGCAAAGCACTGATAAACAATATGATTGCTTTATCCCCTCTCCGGACATGATTGCCGAAGGGCACTGGCCACCGCCATAGCTCATCAATTAAATCAAAGTATATGCAATCTATAGCCTAGTGCCTCTGGTGCCGTTAAAAAATATTGTTAATTCCGCTGGCATTGTTGTTACCCATCAGCTTGGTTGCCACCGCTAAATCGGCACCAGAGGCACCCAGAAGCTCTTATTTGCTTTTCAGATTCTACCACAATTGTCGCCCCCTGGACAATCTATCCTAATGCTAACGTTAGGCTCATAATGCTGCGGTCTAAACCTAGCAGGCATTACAAGCGCCCAATGTTTCATATGATGGTCAATGAATTGCCGTTGAAGCTCAGCGTTTATGACCGTGATAGGCAACACAAGTAACCGCTATGGCACTGGCCAGCAATACTCCAATAGCACCAGCCTTGAAGCGCATCCATACTACAAAGCTAGGATAAGATGCCGATTCACAAGCCGAGGCGATACAGAAGAGATGGCTATATCAGACTAACTTCGCGATCTAAATCAAGCGAGCGGTGTGGAATCCTTCCCAGATGGCATTGATTACCTTGTGTGGTTCCACACAATCACCGATAGCGTACACCTTCGGCACCTTGTGCTTTAGAGCTTTCAAAAGCTCATCGTTGGACTTCAAGCCTACAGCAAGCACGACCGTGTCAGCATCTAATGTCCCTCTCTCACCATGCTCATCGGCTATAGTGATGCCTTCATCTGTTATCTCTAGTACATTGGTACGAGTTAGAATCTTCACATTGGACTCAGCAAGCAACTTCATTAGATGCATACGGCTAGATACAAACATATCGCGCGCTGTGCTATCCAAAATCTCCACAATGGTCAACTTCTTGCCCTTTTGCGCTAGGTATAGCGCGGTCTCACAACCAACAAGATTGCCACCGATCACAACCACTGAATCTCCAGCTTCCTTCCTACCCAAGAGCAAATCAGTGGCAGTTACCACCTTGTCCTTTTCCACTCCAGGAATCCCAAGAATAATTGGTGTGGCGCCAGTGGCGATGAGGACGACATCCGGGTTCATTTCCTCGATTAGCTGTGGTGTAGCCTGCTGTTTAAGCCTTGTAGTCACCCCAAGTTTTTTTATTTGAGTGGAGAGGTAATTTATTAGGCTCCTATAATCCTGCTTAAAACCAGGTATTGAGGCTGGTATCAGGTTCCCGCCCAAGGTATCTCCTTTCTCCCACAAGGTAACCCTATGGCCTCTCAATGCTGCAACCCTAGCTGCCTCCATACCAGCTGGCCCTCCACCAACTACGAGCACAGATTTTTTCTTTGCCGCCGGTGTGATGGTAAACTCCCGCTCCCTCCCCGTCATTGGATTGACTGCGCAGCTAATGTATGTACCCTCTTCAAATAACCTTTTAGTGCAACCCTCATAACATCCAATACACGGGCGGATGTCTCCCAGTCTTCCCTCCCTCACTTTATTTGGCCACTCCGGATCAGCGAGTAAAGCTCTGCCTAAGGCAATAAAATCGGCCTTTCCCTCCCGCAATACCCTCTCTGCAAGGTCAGGATATCCAAGTTTGCCTACGGCGATAACTGGCACCTTGACGACTTTCTTTACCATCTCCGCCAGATCAACCATACACCCCGGTGGCTGAGTCGTTGGTGGGCTAGCCCAGTACCGGGTTTCGTAGCAGCCTGCATCGATATGAAAGGCATCAACCCCTTCAGCTTCCAGCCTCTTGGCAATCTCCAGTCCCTCCTCAACCACCCGGCCTCCGTCTAAATAGTGCGTTAGACCGAACCTGTAGATTATCGGAAAGTCTTCTCCCGCTCCTTTCCTTATCCCCTTGATAACCTCCATAGCAAATCTAAGCCTGCCCTCCAAACCTCCACCATACTTATCGGTTCGCCTATTCCAGAGCGCAGTTTGGAACTGATCAGCGAGGTATCCATTGTGAGCATTTATCTCTATCGCGTCTACCCCGCTGGCTCTCGCTATTTCAGCACCTAATTCGAAGGCCCGCACCAATCTCTCAACCTCTTCCGTCGTCAGCTCGCGCACTGTAATACTAGAGTCCCAAAAATAAGGTACCGGAGACGGTGCCACAGCACCACCTTTCCTTAAGGACGCGAGGTCTATGACTCGCCCCATTCCGGCTATCAACTGGACAGCAAACTTGGCTCCAAAGTTATGCAGGCGCTCAGCCAGCTCGCTAAGTCGGGCTATATAGGTGGAACCATTAACTGCGAGAAGGCGTACACCTCCACTATATTCTATCTCTTGGCTCACGCGAGCGGACCCTGTTATTATCAGTCCTACTCCACCCTTGGCTCGAGCAACGTAGTAGTCAATACCCTCTGGTGATAGTGTGCCGTCCGGCTCGGCAAGCCCCCCGATACCCATTGGAGCCATCACTATTCGGTTCTTGATCTGAAGCTTACCTATCTTGCCGGGTTCAAATAGGTTGAGCATATAACCGAGCCTCCTTCTGAAAAATTGCCATCCCTGTTCTTCTTACTTCCTCAGCTTTTCGTAGAAGGAGTTTATTGCATTGTAGAAATACAGTCAAGCCGAATTTGGGGCATATTCAGCCCACCAGTTAACTCTGAGTTTTCCATTGACAATTGGAACGAGCCAAGATAATACGCGCCAAGCGAATGGAAACCTCTATTAGCTCTATTGGCTCGTCAAGACGGTACAATAGCATAAAAAACCTCGGCGGTTCGCCTACAGGGTTGTATATTCGGACAGGGTTCGGATATTATGAACAAATAAGGCAAATTAGTCGCCTGTTTTGAAAGGCCCAAATGAGTCGGTTGAGCTCTGATGGAGTTGAAGGTAGGAAAGAAACGTTAGGCAAAGTAGCCAAGTCAAGGTTTTTCTACGGCTACGTTGTG
>JAUVWD010000039.1 GCA_030604285.1 Chloroflexota bacterium | reverse complement strand
GGGGCACAGCCTATTTTTGGCAGGTAAGGGCGCTTGAGCCTGTGCCCAGCGAGCCCGCCACAAGCGTTTTCACTGTAATGCAGGAACCAAAACCAGCTGTTCCGGCTGCGCCATCAATCCCATTATGGATGATCTGGGTAATAATTGGCATACTAACCTTACTGAACATAGCCATTATTGTGCTCTGTTTGGTGAAGCGGGGCTGATTGAACACCCTGCCGTTGCCAGTCCCAGTTTCTTAGCGCTGAGGCTTTGGCGTAAGGAGGCATAAAGCTTCGCCTCTGCGTAGAATTACAAGCCAACCTTGCACCTTCCTCTTGACAATCCCCTGGCTTGCAGTACAATAGTAGTAGAGGAAAAGTCATGGAAAGTGGGTGGGTGATGAATCGCCGTCGTTCCAATATTGAGGTAATAGCTGATATGCTCAGGCTGGGGGAAAATGGCGCCGGCAAGACGGAGATTATGTATGGCGCTAATATGAGCTACAGTCAGATACAGAAATACCTCAGTTTCCTGTTAAGTCATGGACTTATCAATAAGGTGGAGGTGGGTAACCCGGTGATTACTTACCACTTGACCGAAAAGGGATCGAGGTTGCTTGAAAGCATAGATAACTTACTGGAGATGCTTGAATTCAGAGACGGGAATGGGGCTTAGGTGTGCTGTTGTTTAGCTAGATGGATGACACGTTATTCATCATACTGAGGAAGAACTGCCTTGTCTACCACGTCGAAGTTCTGCTCGGCGCAGTGGGGCTAGTGCAAGGGTGTTACGATATGTTGGGAGAGCTGCATGTCTGAGAAAAGGATGTTGATAGTAGATGGTGAACTGGTGCAAAGGATAGACGCTAATCGTGGCGATCTGAACCGGTCCGAGTTCATCAACTTTCTTATCGACAGCCGATTGGAGGAGGAAAGCAAAAGGCAAGACGGGGTAACCAGAGAGGAGTTTTGCCAGTTTGAGCAGGGGATAAAAGAGATGCTGCGCAGCTTCCTAGATTTCTTTATCAGCTATGGATTGGAGCTGGGCAAGGAGCCTAAGGATAAAGAAATTGAAAAGTTGAGCCAAAGCCTGCAATCTCTAGGTGGATTGGGAAAGGGCAAAAACTCTTAGAAATTCGCTATTTCCTCGCAAATTTTCCTCTGAGTCACAACTTCTACAGCTTTGAATAGAACTATCTTCTAGAACTCAATCACTTTCCAACCAGCTTCAAGGCCTGCCATAGTGTCCCCAAACTGAACTAGCTTGGAGGTGTGCTATGGTAAGGCCGATTGATTTATTGCGTCAGGGTAGGAAGGAAGAGCTATGGCAGATGTGTTGCGGCTTTATTGACCTGAGTTTGGAGCAATTCATGTCCATTCAGAACAGGCTCCTTCTGGAGCAAATTGATCTGCTAAAGAATTGCGAGCTGGGCAGGAAGGTTATGCGCGGAGCTATGCCTGAAACCGTGGAGGCGTTCAGGGAGCAGGTGCCCTTGACCACCTACGCCGATTATTGTCCTGAGCTTGTGGAGAAAAGGGAAGATGTATTGCCGGCAAAGGTCGCCCACTGGGTGCGAACTTCGGGCTACACTGGTAAATACGATGTTAAGTGGGTGCCCATGCCAGAGGATTTCGTCGCTGAATGTGAGAAGGTGTGTGGAGCTCTTACCCTGTTTGCGCTTTGTGATAGACGTGGTGATGCTTCCAGGTTAAGACGACATATGAAGGTGCTCTTTACCCTGGGTCCTCCTTCCTATGCCACGGGTGCGATCGGCGAATTTGTTCGACGGGCCACCGACTGCGACTTTCTGCCTTCCAATGGTGGCGAGGAAATGTTATTCACACAAAAGGTAAAGCTTGGCTTTCAGGAGGCTCTGTATCGAGGTCTTGATGGTTTTGGTGGGTTGCCCTCTGTTCTGGTTGCCGTGGGAGGGCAGTTGAAGCAGCAATCGGGAAAGATAAATGTTCGCTTTCTGTTGGCTCATCCCAAGGCGCTGTTCCGTGTGACAAGGGGATTAGTCAAGAGCAAACTAGCTCGTCGGCCTATGCTGCCCAAAGACATCTGGTCGATCAAAGGAATTCTGGGTGGTGGTACAGACAGCGCCATTTTTCAGAAAAAGGTGCAAGAACTGTGGGGGAAGTGTCCTCTTGAGCTATATGCCGGCACTGAAGGCTGTGTTTATGCCACGCAGACCTGGGACTACGAAGGTATGACTTTTGTTCCCAATCTGAACTTCTTTGAGTTTATCCCAGAGAGGGAACATTTCAAATGGCAATTGGATCATTCCTACCAGCCGAAAACCATTTTGCTGGATGAGGTGAAAGCTGGTGAAAAATATGAGATAGTCATCACTAACCTTCATGGCGGCATCATGACCAGGCACAGAATTGGCGATATGATTAGGATAACATCGCTGCGAAATGAGAAGCTAAACATTGATATTCCACAGATGGTATTTCATAGCAGGGCTGATGACCTTATTGATATCACCGGATTTGGTCACCTGA
The DNA here is from genome assembly GCA_030604285.1 of Chloroflexota bacterium. Lineage (GTDB taxonomy): Bacteria > Chloroflexota > Dehalococcoidia > GIF9 > AB-539-J10 > JADFUX01. The sequence continues at coordinate 4,544 of JAUVWD010000039.1, read as the reverse complement.
CGGAGAAGTTGATCTGGGAGGCAATTGAAAACAGCGGCGTTCCTTATGCCGATTGGGCGGCATGCAAACGAGTAGTCGGTGATAAGCCGCTACTCCACGTTTATATTGAGCCCAAAGGTGACTACATCGCCAGTGAAAAAGCTGTAGCAGCGGCGGTATATGACGAGTTTCTAAAATTGGACAATGTATATCACTACAATATCTACAGCGCTTATGGCGACCCAGAGACCGTGCTTGGGCTAAAACCAGTACAAGTTACCTTCCTTCCCCAGGGCGCTTTTGGCAACTTTATCTCGCAACGAGAGGCTGAAGGCGCTGACTTGGGCCATCTGAAGCCGGCTCATATTAATCCCTCTGACAAGATGCTTTCTCTGCTTGGAGCTCCAAAGGTGATGGTGGAAGCCGTGGCGGCAACTGAAGCTGAGCGAGCGGCCACTCGGTAGGCGAGCCCAGTTTGAACTGTCATTGCGAGCGCAGCGAAGCAGTCTCTCTGGGATTGCGGCGGCGCTTGTTCCCCCGGAAAGACAGAAAGGGCGACATTTCAATCCCTGTCCCTGGGACTAAGTCGCACAGCTACGTTGTTTCCCAATCGTAGGGTGAGGCTTTAGTCTCGCCCTGTAGATCTAAGGACCCACAGCTACGTTGGTGAGGCGGGCAATATTGTCTGCCCCCTATTGTGAGGCATGGCCCTGAACCACGGTAACCCGCACAGCCATTGCGAGTCTTGCCTCCTTGCCATTGCGACCTCAAGGCGTGGCAATGCCATAGATGTAGTACGACCCTTTAGGGTCGTGCCCTCCTCCCCGGCACGAGGCTAAAGCCTTGCACTACACTGACGTGCCTCGCAATGACATGGGGGGGCATTGCGAGCGGAGCGAAGCAGTCTCTTGCGCAAGCCGAAGGCGTGGCAATCTTATGATCGTTCTGAATTGGGAAGCTTGTTCCTAGGGCAGGCGAGGAACCCGGCTCCAGGTTTCCTTCGGCTATGCCTCACAACTGCTGGCGCTCCTCGCAGGGACAAAGCGGGTTAAGAGGAGTACTTTAGTTCCTCTTGACAGCTTCCAGGTTTATGCCAATAATACCGTTACTTATGAATGCCCATGCTCTAATTCCTCTAATTGCTACCGTCGTTTACATCGCTCTAATTGTCATCTTGCTCTTCAACCGTCCGTGGCAAAGGCAACAACGGCTTTTCTTCCTGTTCCTGATTCCTGCCATGATGTGGAGCCTCAGTGATATCTTCTTCCGCAGCAATTTCTTCATGGAGTACGAAGTCAAACTCGTTCTGGTTAAAGTTGTACTGTGTTTCCTCATATTGGCAGTAGTTCAATTCCATTACTTTCTCTGTTCTTTCTTTCGGCCTCAGCGCGGCAAGATACCAGTTGCTTATGTTTTCGTGATAGGCACAGTTGCCTTAGCGGCCTTGGGTTACATCCCGGAGAGCATCGAAATCGGTGACATTATCAATGTTGACTACGGTATTTGGATTCTGGCCATTGGTCTGCTTATCCTCCCTACCCTGGCCGGCAGGGACATATACTCATTGGTGCAAAGGCGCAAGGCTTCGCCCGAGCCTTCAGAGCGTAATCAAATCGCGTACTTGCTTGTTGCCACTTTCATGATGATAGTCTTCCTCTTCAGTTCTTTTGCTCCCGGTGCAGGGGAGTATCCTTTAGCTCATATTGGCAACCTTGGCTTGGCTTGCATCCTGACCTACGCCGTGGTGGCACATCGCCTGGTAGATGTCGGAGTCGTTTTGCGTCGTGGGCTGACGTGGGCAGGCTATTACGGTCTGGGAATAGGTCTTTTCGCTCTTCTTTTCTTCCTTATCCACCGGTTGCTTGACTTCAACATTGACTTTGCCACATTGTTGCTAGCCTTCGGCATAGGAATGCCGATCATCATATTCCTGGCACACAGGGTCCGTGGACCTCTGCGGGAAGGGATGGAACGCGCTCTCATCAGGCAAAGGTATTATTATCGCAAGAGGTTATCTGACTTCACCGCTAAAGCACACAGTGTTCCCTCTCTGCAGGAGTTTGGCAGCGAACTTGTGTCCCTGCTCTCTCAGTCTATTGACTGCCGAAGAGCCTGCTTGCTTTTGCCCTATACCGAAAGCCAGGATTTCAGTGCCCGATTCGTCTATCCTCCTGTGGAAGATAATCCTATGCGAAAGCTGAGATTGAGGGGGGATAGCCCTGTCCTCACCTGGCTAAGCCAGAAGGCCCAAATATTGCCTGAAAGAAACCTCAGCATTCTCCCTGAATTTGCGGCTATGTGGCAGGAGGAAAAGGAGGAAATTCGCTCAGCCGAGGTGGAGATATTTGTCTCTTTAATGAACGAGGGCGAGGTTGTGGCTGTTCTGGCGGTAGGTAGTAAGCAGAACAACCAGCTTTATACTGTTGAGGATATGGATCTAGTGGAGTTCGTTGCCCGTAATGTAGCAGCGAGCATGAAAAAAGAATACGTCCACGAGCAACAGCGAGAGCGGGACGAGGAATTAACCCTGATTAACCGATTGACCGCAGTGATAACCTCCAGCGTTAACATCCAGGAGATATTTGAGAGGTTTGCTCACGACTTAAAGGAGTTTGTTGATGTTGAGTGGGCAACAGTGGCTTTGATTCAAGGAGACCAGCTTCGCTTCTTGGCTCTATCTAGCACTATTGGTTCAGCGTGGCAGACGGGAGAGGAGATACCAGTTAAGGGGACAGCCGCGGAGAGGGTTTGCACAGAGAAGAAAAGCTTATATGAAGCCGATCTGGCACGACACCATAGATTCTGGACTGGAGAGTATCACCTAAGGCAGGGAATTCGCTCCATTGTCTACTTGCCATTGATCGCCGAAGGTAGGGCTATTGGCAGTCTGATTTTGGCTACTCGCCGCCCCGATGCTTACAGCCTTAAGCAAATAAGAATCTTGGAGCATTTGGCTCTACAGATTGCTATGCCTATCGAGAATTCCCAGCTTTATGCTAAGGTTGAGGAGAGCAGCCGTATTGATGAGCTTACTCAGCTATTTAACCGACGCCATTTCGAGGAACAGCTTAACGGGGGAATCGCTCTCCATTCACGCTATGGTGGCACATTCTCCTTATTGCTGCTTGACCTTGATGGCTTTAAGACATACAACGATATATATGGACATCCCTCTGGGGATGAAGTTCTGAGGCAAATAGGCAGGATTATCAAGGACTCTATCAGGAGTGCGGATCAAGCTTTCCGTTACGGTGGTGACGAATTCGTTGTCATTTTGCCTCAGACAACCGTGGAGGATGCCTACACCGTGGCTGAAAGAGTTCGAGCCCAGATTGATACCGAAATGAAAGCAAAGGAAATTGCAGTGACCTGCAGCGTTGGTTTGGCTAGCTACCCTTCAGATGGACTGATGTCGGGCGAGCTTGTGACGTCAGCGGATACGGCTCTTTATTACGCCAAGCGAACTGGCGGAAATCGAGTCTATCTTTCTTCCAAAATTCTATCTGAGCCAGTACCAGAGTCGGGCATCTACACCAGGGGTAGTGGCTTAAGTGCCGTTTACGCGTTAGCCGCAGCAGTGGAGGCCAGGGATCCCTATGTCTATGGTCATTCAAGGAAAGTCAACGCCTATGCTGTAGCTTTGGCTGAAGCCATCGGCTTGCCCCCCGACGAGGTATCCAGGATAAGCACCGCCGCCTTGCTTCACGATATTGGCAAGATTGCCATTCCCGATAGTATACTCAACAAAAAGGGAAAGCTCAGGCCTGAAGATTGGGAAGTAATAAAATCTCATCCCCGCCTTGGAGCGAATATCGTGGCAAACGTGCCCAGCTTAGTTCCCTGCGGAGATGGCATCTTGTACCACCATGAGCGCTGGGATGGCAGCGGCTATCCTGAAGGGCTGAAAGGCGAGGCAATTGTCTTGGACGCTCGCATTCTGGCGATAGCCGATGTCTTTGACGCTATGGTCTCCACCCGTCCTTACCGCGGCGCCTACCCTCATGAGAAGGCCGTAGAAGCGCTCAGGAAAGGTGTCGGCACAGAGTTTGACCCTGAGCTGGTGGAAGTTTTCATTCGTCTTGTCGAAGCCGGCTATCCTGAGAGAGTGAAAGTAGGGGAAGAGGCAGGTGGTGAGGAGGGGTAGTATGCGCGAGCTCCTTCTCTGTCTTGCGAACTCGTTGTTCCCTTTGTCATTCCCAGGCACGAAGTGCTGAAGCAATCCCCAGGCCAGAATGAGATTGCTTCGCGGAGTTTGTCCCAAGCGAGACTCTTCAGTCCCTTTGCTGCCTCAGAATGACAAGATGCGAAGGGCTCGCTATGACGCGGTAGGCGACTGATTGCCTGTCACTGGCATTGCTTCTTTATCAACGCGCATATGTTGCGGGAGAAGTTCTTTATGGGTGAGCGGTAGGATTTCTCCGGAGATATGTTGAGGATTTCGAAGTCAGCTTCAGACAGTAGCTTTTCGATCTCACCATAGGAGAAAAGGTGATAATAGCGATAAACCGTTCCTCCTCTGAGCCTCCATGGCACTTCTTGGTCTTTGCGCCTTAGCCAAAACCTTC
>JAUVWD010000110.1 GCA_030604285.1 Chloroflexota bacterium | reverse complement strand
TCTATGGCCTGGCCTTTCTACCTTTCGACATTATTCAGATGCGAAGTTATCTTATCTAAGAGCTTATCCACTCCCCAGCCTTTGGCAGCAGAGACAAGCGCTATGTTTTTTTGCGGCAGCAGAATCTGTTCTTTGAGATAAGGAACAGCAGTTAAGGCCTCAAGCTCCGTCTCGCCAGATAGAGCTAAATCGAGTTTGTTGAATACTGTGATCCTCGGCTTGTTGGCTAGGCCCAAATCACGAAGTATTTCCTCTACTGTGCGGCATTGGTTAGCCGCGTTCTTGTGCGTTATGTCAACCATATGCAGAAGTAAATCAGCCTCATCAAGTTCCTCCAGGGTAGCGCTAAAGGCAGCGACTATTGATGGCGGCAGTTTATGAATGAAGCCGACGGTATCGGTGATGAGCAATTCCCGTCCACCGGGTAAGGTCAAGTAGCGAGTTATGGGATCAAGGGTAGAAAAGAGCTTGTCTTCCACAGTCACGCTGGCCCTACTTAGGGCATTAAACAAGGTGCTTTTGCCAGAATTGGTATAGCCGACGAGGGCTACGATTGGCATACCGATCTCCTTACGTCGTAATCGGTAAAGAGCCCTATGCCGCTTTACATCCTCTATTGCATGCTGGAGCCGATTGATGCGTTTGTTGATGAGGCGGCGGTCGGTCTCCAACTGCGATTCACCGGGACCTCTAGTTCCTATGCCAGCACCAAGCTGCTCAAAATGGCTCCATTGACCAACAAGCCGCGGCAGGAGATATTGATGCTGGGCGAGCTCAACCTGGAGCTGCCCCTCGTGAGTTTGAGCTTGCTTAGCAAATATGTCCAGAATAAGAGCTGTGCGGTCGATGACCTTGACTCCCAATACCTCCTCAAGGTTCCTTTGTTGTCTTGGTGACAGCTCGTCATCGAAAATCGCCGTATCATATTGAGTTTGCTCCCTAACACTAATCAGCTCCTCAACTTTCCCCTTGCCTATATAATACGCACGCGAAGGCGAGCGTAGTTTCTGAGAGAGCGTGCCCACCACCTCTGCACCTGCCGTCCTGGCTAGATACGACAATTCCTCCAAGGAATCATCTGTGGACCACTCACGGTTGGGGGCTTTGTTCTCTACACCTACTAGAACGGCCTGCTCTGCCTTAGTTTCGGTGACGAAGAGCTTTCGCTTTATTTGTCCCTCCCATACCAAGCCAATAGGCGACTTATTCCTTGCTCTAAGCGGTTGTCAGGGAGAGTTAGGGAAAATCTAACATAACCTGCTCCTTCCTTCCCGTAACTACTTCCCGGAGTAACAGCTATCCCAGTTTCGCCAAGCAACTTTTTGGTGAAATCCACGGAACTGTAACCTTCGGGAACTTTAGCCCAGATGTAGAAGCCGGCTTTGGGCACCTTCGCTTTCAGCCCAATTTTGTTCAGGGCTCCCACCAGTCTATCTCGGCGCTGTTGCAAAACAACGTTATGCTGAGCAATGCAATCTTGAGGGCCACGCAAGGCTTCAATGGCAGCCTGCTGAATTACCTGCGGAACGCCGGAATCCAAATTGGACTTTACTCGAAATAGGGCATCTATCATCTCAGCATTGCCGACCACCATCCCAATGCGCCATCCAGTCATATGATAAGTCTTAGATAGAGAGTGGAATTCTACACCAACTTCCCTCGCTTCAGATGCCTGCATAAAGCTTGGCGGACGAAAACCATCAAAGGCAACCTCGGTATATGCAGCGTCGTGGCAGACTGCCAGACTATGCCTTTGGCCAAAGTGGACTGCTTTTTCGAAGAAATCGAGTCCTGCCGTAGCCCCGGTGGGATTGTTGGGGTAATTTAGCCACATAAGCTTTGCCTTGTCGGCTACCTCTCCGGGAATAGCATCAAGATCAGGCAAGAAATCATTTTCCTCTTTCAATGGCACAGAATAGCCCTCACCACCAGCTAGTATGGTACTCATAGAATAGACCGGGTATCCTGGGTCAGTCACCAAAGCTATGTCTCCAGGTTCGATAAAGCATAAAGCCATATGCCCAATTCCTTCCTTGGAGCCGATGAGAGGCAGCACTTCCCTATCTGGATTCAAAATAACTCCGAACCTCTTCTCATACCACTCGGCAATAGCCCGGCGAAGCCCTTCCATGCCGCCAGTCTCAGGATACTTATGATTAGACGGATCATGTGCTGCTTGGCACATAGATTCAATAATGTGGGATGGCGTAGGTGAGTCAGGGTCGCCGATGGCGAAGCTAATGATGTCCTCTCCCTTGGCTCGAAGTTCAGCGATTTTCTGATTTATGTCTACAAAAAGGTAGGGAGGCAATCTATCCAGTCGCTTAGCTAGTTGCATGTAATTCCTTCTTCTGGATCCACTTCTCCTCTTCTGGGATTAGCAATAGTACATCAATAGGACCACCTACGTTTTTGGCTCTTGCCTGGAACTTCATAGTATCAATTGTAGTTCTCACAGCATAGATGGCAAAATCAATGGCATCCTGAACATTCATACTATCATATATGATTGGGAAACGAGGAGCAGGTATTGGTTTGTTATCAGGTCCCAGCAGTTGATAAGGTTTTAGTATCGTGGAAATGACATCGCTCTGCCCTCCCCAGGAACAACCGTATTTGACTTGGTTAGCGGCTGGGTCAAGGTTCACTCTGTTTCTCTCATTTCTGCCTATGTGACAAGCATATACGTGAGGGATGCTTACTCCTTTCTCCTTCTTAAAGCCGGCGACGTGGAAAGCAGTATCAGCATCGGGCGACTTCTCCTTGAAGTATAATATGAGCTTATCAAGCACCTTATCTATGGGATCATTGTCACCTAGCCTTTCCTCCTCCAGTCGCTTGATATTGCTTTCTATCTGAACCTTCCCTATAAGGGTGTTGCCATACACTGATATTCCTACCCTTTGCTTCCTCAGCAAGAACGTCTTATAGGTGAAATCGGAGGCTATCGTCTCCACAGGTGGTAGTTTCTTACCGTCAGGGATCTGGCCAGTAACGGTAATGGACTGACGGCTATCCGAGGCCATAACGACGGCTTCAGGC
>JAUVWD010000060.1 GCA_030604285.1 Chloroflexota bacterium | reverse complement strand
GAAAGCTCTAACTGGCTCCAGCTTCTTCACTGCTTCTGTACCCGCAGAAGTAATCTGCTCAGCATAGCTCGCTACGTTGGGAGCACTAAGTTCACTAACCAATCGATTCCAGCCATACCAATGGGCAAAATTGTACACTTCCTGTTGGGCCTTATTCCTGCCTTCAGAAGGTAGAGTAGTCAAGAAGTTCGCGGCTAGTTCGCCAAGGCTAGGATGATAATCTCCAGCGGGAGACTTTTCCTGTGCTTTCACTACGTTAGTAATATGATAGAATGAAAGACGAGCTGGGTCAACCATGTGGCACAGCATAGCCAATAAACTTATAAGCCAGTTTAGCCAGCGTGAAAGCGCAAGAAATCGGTCCCTCTCTAGGGCAGAATTCCATTAGGTCAAAACCAACTATATGGTTATGATGGGCTACCGACTTCAGTATATCCAACACTTGTTGCCACAGCATACCGCCGGGCTCAGGAGTGCCTACTGCCGGCATGATTGAAGGGTCAAAAACGTCGACGTCTATAGTCACATAAACATCTTCCGAAAGCGAAGCTACTATGTGCTTTGCAAGGTCTTTATCCTCAGCCACGGTTGACATATAAAAGGGTGTCATACTGTTCCCGTCCAGAAATTGCTTTTCTTCCCTGGAGAGGCTGCGTATCCCAACCTGTGCGATAGGGCAGAGCTCAGATACGCGGCGCATGACACAAGCCTGCCCGTATTTAGTTCCCAGGTATTCATCACGAAGGTCAGCATGGGCATCAAATTGCAGTACAGAAAGCTGAGGAAATGCCTCCTTTAAAGCTCGCACTGTGGCGAAGGATAGGGAATGCTCCCCGCCTAACATAACTACCAGTTTCCTCTCGTGCACCAATTCCCTAGTTATTTCATATACTCTCTGAATCATACTCTCGGGCCCGCTCATCAGCATCTCCACCTCAGGCAAGGTGTGAATACCAACTTTGTAGGTCTCTCGATCCAATTCCAAATCGTACATTTCCAAATAACGGGAGGCGTCGATGATAGCCTGTGGACCGTCGCGTGTCCCACTGCGCCATTCTGTGGTGCTATCATAGGGAACAGGCAGGATTACCACTTTGGCTCTGTCAAAATCAAAGTACGGCGGTGGCACGGCAGCAAAAATACTGCGTGGCAAGAATGAGTTCTTCTTCACTAGCGGCGCTGAGGGAACTTACGAGCCAGCAGCCATAGTAGGCTTTGCTGCCCATTCCCTATCAATAATTTGGGTTCTCGACCGGATCAACTGAAACTTGTTTTGGCAATCCTTGATTGATTTCTGTGCATCGAAATCCTTACAGGAAAAAATATCTATATTTATATAGCATGGCTCAACGAAGGTATGAACGCTAATATGACTCTCAGCAATAAAAACGAAGCCTGATATGCCCGAATCCTCCAGCTTGTTCCCTACATACTTAAGGACAAAGGGTGCGGAAATTCTCGTCATACCAATTTCGGAAGGATAGCTTTCTAACCAACCACGCAAGAAGTCCTCATCTTGAAGGATTTCCCGATTGGCAGAGTAGCCATCTATGATTAAATGCATCAAGCCTCCTCAAGCAGTGTTCTTCGCAATTCAAAGAGAGTGGCATTGACTGCTCTCTGCTTTGTTCTCAGTCGGTCTCCTAAGTAACTACGGGTGATGCTCCTTTTGAATCTGGTGGAATCCAAGCCAATAAATATGTTGCCACCTTCTCCAGCAGTACCAATGCCGACATCAGCTCCCAGCTTGTGCCTCGCCACCTCTGCCATCGCCTCAGCTAATTGGCTCCCCATGAGCTGGGAATCGAGGCCAAAAGCGGTCCGAGCTTCCTCACTACATACCACTAATCCTCCCCTGAAATGGCTGAGGCATTCCGGGCTGCTGGCGATAGTGTCGCTCAGAAGTCCATCAGTATATGATTCCATCACGGCTAATTTGAGCTTCTTAGCTTGAAGCAGAGCTCCAACGACAGACCCCAAGGTATCGCTATCCACGCCCCATATATGGTCAGCCAATATTCTCCTGATGTCGGCTTCCCTTTGGGCAATCATTTGCTGTGCTTCTGCCCTCTCGCTTGCCTTGGCTGCAATGCGCAAATAGATTCCATCAGGTCTAACATAGGTAGCTAGGGTTGGGTTGGATAACTGCAAAAAGGGGCGTACTAATTCATCCACTTTGGCTTCAGCTAATCCAAAGGCCTTAATAGTCCGAGAAAGAATAACCGCGCCAGTCCGCTTTTGCGTCAGGGCGGGCAAGACGCTACTGGTCCACATAAACTGCATCTCCTCGGGTGGCCCTGGCATAGCCACAATAACGTGACCATTCTTCTCGATCCACCAGCCGGGAGCAGTGCCTCGAGGATTGCGAATTACCTGCACCGAAGGAATAACCATTGCCTGCCTTATATTGCTTGCTGGTATCTCCTGGTCATGCTGCATAAAGAGATCCTGCAGTTCTCGCCATAAAGCAGGATCAACTTTCAGCTCCTCGCTTAGCAGTTCGGCAATAGCCTCTCGAGTGATGTCATCCTGGGTGGGACCTAATCCCCCTATGGTAATGATGAGGTCTGCTCTCTCCCACGCCCGCCTCAAAGCATCAAGCAACCTTGCTCGATTATCACCCACTACGGAGACGAAATAAAGGTCGATTCCCAGTGAAGGCAGTTGGCCGGCTATAAAGGAGGAATTGGTATCGATTATCTCGCCAAGCAGGATCTCTGTGCCGGTGGGGATTATCTCCGCCTTCACTCGAGTTGTTCAACACCTGACTTGCTGAGAGTCTAGGTATTTCCCTATCAATTCCATAGCGCAGAATTCACCGCACATACTACAAGCGCTTCCGGCGGTGGCATGCTTGGCATGAACTCCTCGTGCTCGCTCTTGATTTAGGGATAATTCAGCTTGAGTTTCCCAATCAAAGCTACTCCGAGCTCTGGACATCTTGTCATCCCAATCCCGAGCTCCCTTTACGCCTTTAACGATGTCACCAGCATGAGCAGCAATGCGAGAGGCGATTACCCCCTCCTTTACATCCGCAGCATCGGGAAGCCCCAGGTGCTCTGTGGGTGTAACGTAGCACAGGAAGTCGGTGCCGGCGGCAGCAGCGATAGCACCTCCAATGGCACCAACAATATGGTCATAGCCTGCGCCTATATCGGTTACCAAAGGACCCAGAACGTAGAATGGAGCCCCATGGCAAATGCTCTTCTCCATCTGGACGTTGCTGACCACCTGATCTAGCGGCAGATGTCCTGGACCTTCACTCATGACCTGAACACCAGCCTCACGAGCCCTCTGTGTTAACTCACCAAGAGTGATTAGCTCTTCAAATTGAGCTCGATCGCTGGCATCGGCCAGGCTTCCCGGTCGTAAGCCATCACCCAAGCTCAGAGTTACATCATACTTGCGAGCCATATCTAGCAAGCGGTCGTAGTATTCGTATAGGGGATTCTCCTCACCGGTATGCAATATCCGTCCAGCGAGAAAAGCGCCTCCCCGAGATACGATGTTGGTTACCCTACCTTGATGTCTTAGTCGGTCGACAGTTGCCTTCGTCACCCCACAATGGACAGTTACGAAATCAACACCATCCCTAGCGTGCTCCTCAATGACATCCAGGATGTCATCAATGGTCATGTTTACTATAGCTCCACGTTTTGTGATAGCCTCAAGACCCACCTGATAGATGGGTACAGTCCCCACCGGCAGGGGACTGGCAGCAACGATAGCTCGCCGAATCGCCGAGATATCGCCCCCGGTGCTTAGGTCCATAACTGTGTCAGAGCCAAAGTCAATAGCTGCTTGCAGCTTCTCAAGTTCTGTGTTTTCATCACCGAAGTCCGAAGAAGTCCCTATATTAGCGTTGACCTTCGTTCTTAATCCCTTGCCTATGCCAAGAGGAACCAAATTACCATGGTTGATGTTAGCTGGGATCACAATTGTGCCTTCAGCTACGCCCTGCTGAACAAAAGTCGCATCCACCGCCTCCTGCTGAGCCACATACTTCATCTGCTCCGATATAACGCCACTTCGAGCCAGTTCTAATTGAGTCATTTCTACCCCCTCTACAAAAATCATCCCCCTAGTTTCAGACTAAGGGAGAACTTTCATTGTTATGTTCTAGTTTAGCGTAAGATGAATATTAACGCAAACGTACTGCCAAGTTCAGTTGTGTAGCACTTCTCTGTGCCATTTCGAGCCCTTCACCTTGTTGTCATTGCGAGTGAAGCGAAGCAATCTCATAACGCTCAGGGTAGACTCCGCGAAGAATTTAGTATCCAGAGTTGTTAACCCCCATATATCCCATCCCAGAACATTAACTCGTACGCCTGAATGAATCTTGCTGCTCTTCTCGCCGGTTTTTCTTCCACTCGAAGATAACAGTCTACTATTTGTAATGCTTCGGCTTCCATCCCCTCTGTCGGCGCTGAGAATAGATCCAGGAAAGACGTCTCGTTAATTTGGTATTTTTCTCTAAGTGCCTTGGAGAGCCTGCCGCAGTTTGAACCCCATACAGGTAGATTGGCTACCAGTGCAATGGCCTGCACTCCAGGTGAGGCAAACTGAGCTAGTGTGGACAGATAATGAGTGTAGGCTACAGCCTCAGGTATTGGAGCATAGTTTTCTAACTCCTGTGAAGTGAAACCCAGGGCTTCGGTCATTTTCAATAAATGGCGTAATCCTTCAAGATCGCCCTTCACCATCTCTTCAAAGAATCTAAGCTCTTCCAAGTTTGTGGATCTGGACAACATTAGTGCTAAGCTTCTGGTGTCAAAGCTAACAATGTAGTATTGATTAGCTGCAAAAGCTTTGATTTTATCCAGGGGCAACTCACCTTTTTCGGCATCAACGATGTAAAGGTGGTTCACTATTTTTTCGTTTAAGGGTGCTAGCCCGGATCTGATGTCTTTAAGAAGAAGTTTTCCCTCCATGTCACGTGGTAGTATAACGCTTTGGAATTCCAGTATCAAGCTTGGGGCCGGAGAGTTCTCAGTGGAATAGGCCACTCCTCCATGTTGTAGGCCATACTCCAATACATATATTCATATTTGCTCGCTGTGATGAATACTTCCTTGAGTTTTTCATATTCTACATTGGCATTGTCTAACAGCCCTTTCATCCTGTCAATGAGATCACGATAAGGTTCCGTGAAATATACGGAAGCCCAGTCAAGATAAAGATCGTTTTTGTTCCCCTTAAGCTTATCCCTATGGAATTCGGCTATTTCGGCATAGGTCCAAAAGCACGGCAGAGTAGCAGCCAAACCTTCCCAGAATGTCTTTAGTGAACTAGTTGCTAAAAGGAAGCTGGCGTAGGATATATTCGTCGGCGT
>JAUVWD010000050.1 GCA_030604285.1 Chloroflexota bacterium | reverse complement strand
TAAGCCCGATGGCTCTAATGCCAAGTGCTTAACTTGTGGAAATCCTGGAATTGCTCAATTGCAGAATGGGCAACCTACCTGGCATCCCTCTGGGAAGTACATCGTTTTTCAGTCTCAGGACCCTTCATTACCTCGCTCTCGGGCAATCGATCTAGTATTCGCAGAGCCGGCCGCTGGCATGCACTGCAATCTCTGGGCAACCGACCCAGAAGGTAAAGACTTCTATCAGTTAACTCACATCAAGGAAAACCAATACACACTGCACGCTCACATCTCCCACGATGGTAAGAAGCTTACCTGGTCGCAAAACAGGGGAATGATGATTGCCGATTTTGTGGAGACCCCTGTACCCCATTTGGAAAACATCAAGGAATATCACCCGATAAGAGAAGGGGTGGAAACACATTCCTTTTCTCGTGATAATTCCAAGATACTTTTTACTGAACTTTGCTATGTCAGAACTGGTACCGAACTCAACGAGTTAGTCAATGTGGATGACATTACCGCTGGCTTTAGGCGGGAAAAAGTCCGGCTGGCTACCGCCGGCATCCGGGAGATGGACATAGCAACACAAAAGGTGAGGGAATTGACCGGCGACATTAATACCTGGGATGAACACGCCCACTATTCACCAGACGGAAAGAAAATAATCTGGGCAAGCAGTACGGGATATCCCTACGGGGGCGAAACAACGGCTGACATTATGGCAAACACGAGACTTGAATACTGGGTAATGGATGCTGATGGCTCGAATCAGCAGAGACTAACCTATTTTAATGAGCTCGGCCATGAGCATTATGTCGGGGGAGATATTCCGGCGAAGCCCGTTGACTTTAGCTGGAGTCCGGATGGGAAAAAGATAGTTGCCTGCATACTGCGGGGCGTGGTTAGAGAGCTAGCGAAGGTCGTGGTTATTGAACTTACCAACGATTAGTTGATGAGTTAAGGGAAAATTAATTGTATTATTTCATTAAGAATAAGAAGGTGGTAGAGGACTATCGCTGTTCTGTGAGCACTTTGGGGACTTAACCCCTAAAGTATTTCACCTGCCATATGGCTAACGTATCTAGCTATTGCTAGAGAGGAAGTCAAGCCTGGGGTTTCTATACCCACCAAGTTAATGAAGCCGGGTAGTCCCCTGTTATATTCGTGCTCTATTATGAAGTCCCGAAATCTTTCCCCTGGCCCCTGAAGCATTGCCATTATGCTTGCTGACTCAGGTTGTAAATCAGCAGGTTCGATGAATGGCAGAGCTTTCATTATGCTTGAGTCTAGGAAATCTCTTTTTCTCGAATCGCTAAGTTTATAACTTATTTCGTTAACATAGTAAAAAAGGGGACCAAGACGTAGTCTCCAATTTACATCCAGGCAAACATGCACGCCTACACTGATATCCATTGGCACAGGGTATATAAGCCTGTTAATTAGCCTATTCTTTGCACCACCAACACTGTAATATTCCGCTTTACACCAATGAAGCCTATAGTTTGCTTCATCTATATTTATTCCGGCCATCTCAGCAACTCGGTCACTATAAAGGCCAGCACAGTTTATCACAACCCTGGTCAGTAAGGAGGAATGGCCCGACAGCTCTGCCACCACAACTTTGTAGCCATCCACTGCCTTCTCTATGCCAATGACCTTTGTCTTATGAGCTATCTGTGCCCCGTTGTCCCTAGTCTTGCCTAGGAAGTATCTCATCAAGGAGTACGAATCTACAATGCCTGTAGTTGGCGATAGAAAAGCCGAAATCCCCTTAATATTTGGTTCTAGTTCTTTCATTTCCGTTCGGGAGAGCATTTTTAGTGGAACCCCGTTATCCCTGCCCCGTCGATATAGTTTTTCTAATTCCTCAGCTTCTAGAGCATTAGTTGCTACAATGATTTTTCCGCACTTGTGGTAAGCAATCCCGTTCCTTTCACAAAGTTCGTAAAGAAGGGCATTTCCCTCCAAACACGTCCTTGTCTTAAGGGAATCCTTTTCATAGTAAATGCCGGCATGAATAACTTCACTGTTTCGAGAACTCTGTTCCTGCCCAAAGATTTCATTTTTCTCTAATATATAGACCTCCCTGCCTTGCCTTGTCACCTCGGATGCTATGGCCAACCCAACTACGCCAGCGCCTATGATTACAATGTCAGCCTTATATGACAAAGTACGGTGCCTCCCGCTAGCGAGAAATTGTCAGTAGAGTCGTGTTCGAGTGGATTTGTTGCATTTTTTAGCAGCTAGAATTCTACTTACCTGCCGAGAGTAATTTTTATCGCCGACTGAGGCAAATGCTAAGCCGCAAGAATATCCGGCCTACCTCAACGAATCAAAAACACTCGTTTGCTTTTCGAATCAAGGCTACCATTTTGGATATTTGTCAGCCATGCGGCGGTATTCCTTAATCTGGCCGCCTAATGTACGAAAATAGTATAGGACCTGACAGGATTCCTCGAGGCACGATACCCACTGGTATGCCTCTTCCAGAAGCTGACCGGTGGAAAAGCAGCCATGGCCTCGCACCATGACTATTTTGTATTCTTTGAGCCAGGTTGATACCACATCGGCCAGTTCCGGGCCAGAAGCAAGCTCCGATGCCACCACTGGAACCTTGTGCAGGAGATAAGAGCCCTCGTTGTCCACAGGCACGATTTCGTCTTCAAATAGAGAGAGGGCAATCGCGGTTCGGGGGTGAGCATGAACGATAGCTAGAGCAGCTGTGTTGAGATAGATAGCACGGTGTACGGGAGTTTCTGAAGAAGAGAGCATGACAAGGCTGTCTTCTGTATAAAGCCCGGTCTCTATAAGGTCCTCAGCAGTGAGTTGCCCCAGTTGCGCACCGCGACGGGTGATGAGGAATCGGTCCCCAAGTCGCACGCTCAAATTACCTCCGTGAGAACTGGTGAGATTGGAGAGGAATATGTCACGGCCAATGCGCTGAAATTCTTCTAGCATAACAATTCCTCCAGTCCTAGCTGACTCAGCTTCTGTCTGGTTGGGACACCTTTGCTATCCCATTCTCGAAAGCGGTAGTACTCTTCTAGCATCGATTTTAGTTCTACTGTTCTCCCCTTGCTTGGGCCATCGGTCAGGGGTTCCTTAAGGAAGCGGCTGGGTAGAGTATCGTCCTTATGCGTGAAGCCCTCTCTTAGATTGTAAAGTCGCTCTAGATTCCAGATGCGCTCTCCGATAAGATGAAGATTCTGAGCTGTAAAGGACATGCCAGTGACAGCGCTCAGCATGCGGGCTAGATGCTCAACGGAGAGTGCGAAGCCAGCAAACTTGCACAGACCAATGGCATCGAAGACGGCTGCGATATGTTGATGATAGATAAGGAGGCCGGCACGGCCCTCGGTGACAGAACGGTCTACCAGCTTGGGCACGCCAAGAATCTCAGGGCTAAGCATATTACCCCTCAAATGGCAAGCCCCTCGGTTGGAGGTAGCAAAACCCAAGCCTTGCCCACCCATAGCCCTCGGCTCGTAGGCGGGTAACTCCATGCTCTTCACCTGCATGGCACACTCAATAGCCCCATAACTTTCGGCGAAGCGGCGCGAGCCCTCGGCCATTTCATCACCCAGTCCGTGCCGATAAGCGATATCCTCGATTGTGGTCAAAAGGGCTTGAGCATCACCAAAGTGTGCCTTGAAATCAAGAATGCCTCGTTCCGCCATTTCCATAGCGCAGGCGATAGTGACGCCGGTGGATATGGTATCCAATCCTAGCCGATTGCATAAGTAATTGGCCTCGGCAATGACTTCTAAATTCCCGATACCACACTCTGGACCGAAGGCCCAGATAGTCTCATACTCTGGGCCTTCTCCCTGTGCACGCTCTGTCTTAGTTACTCGAGCGCAGCCGATTGGGCAGCCCCAACAGGCACCTCGCTTCACTAAAAGACGTTCTTTTAGAGCCTCTCCAGATATCTCTTCGGCATGTTCAAAGCGGCAATCCCTGAAGTTCCGTGTGGGCAACAGACCAAGCGCATTCATCAGGTAGATTAGCCCAGCCGTACCATACTGTGGCAAAGCGGTTGAAGTGAGAGGACTCTGCTTGATTGCCTTACGCGACTCATAGACAATGAAATCGAGCCCTTCCGGATCCGCGATAGCAGGTTTCTGGCTGCCACAAGCAAGGATAGCCTTCAGCCTCTTGGCTCCCATAACCGCACCGACACCACCACGCCCGGCAGCCCGGGACCTATCGTTAATCATAGAGGCAAAACGCACCAGCTTCTCGCCCGCAGGGCCAATGCAGGCCACACTGGCAAGTTGTGGTCGATTTATCTGGCCCAACAAGCTATCCGTTGTGGCCTGTACATCCAGGCCCCATAGCTTGCTAGCATCATTAATAGTGATGCCAGCCTCATCAACACACAACCAAACCGGGGAATCGGCTTTACCTGTTACGATAATTACATCGTATCCAGCCCCTTTGATTCGCACTCCCCACTTGCCGCCTGAATTTGAGTCTAATATTGTTCCAGTAAGAGGCGACTTGGTACTTACACTAAATCGAGCACTTGTAGGGGCTTTGGTACCGGTCAGAGGCCCGGTAGCGAAAATGAGGAGGTTCTCTGGACTGAGCGGAGCTACGGAGGGACGGACTTCATCATACAAGAAACGAGCGCCGAAGCCACGCCCCCCCAAGTATGATGTAGCTAACTTGCCCTTCAACTCGTGAGTGCTGACCTCGCCATTCGTAAGGTCTACTCGCGCTATTTTCCCAACCCAACCATAGCGAGGACTGTCATCTTTTAGTAAGTCCTCCATTTTCTTAAAACCTCAGTATAGCATTCACTTGGCAACTATTCACACTCTTAGCATGTCTAACTTATGCCTTATGGGCGGCTTGCTGTGATTATAAATAATTTAGTTAGAATTGTATCTTTGTAATCCCTCAGGGCAATTTGACTATGCTTATACTAAGACTTTCGAGCAGAAAGAGTCTGATTCCGGCTATTTCGGATGCCCTCAAGCCGTTATCAAGTGCTGTTATGACAATGGCGTGATTTCGTATACCGGTGGGCTATCAAGGGAGTTGGCAGCTACCTCACTAGCCAAAGCATTTAATAAGCTACCTGCAATATTCTATTAGCTTGGCTGACCTTTCCTAACTGTACCCAGCTAAGATATAGCCAAAGGCTAAGCTAATGCGCCACCATCGACAAGCATAGTTTCTCCTGTCATGTAACTGGCAGCGTCTGAGGCCAAAAACAGAACTACACTGGCAATCTCACTGGGGTCAGCTGCTCGCCCCATTGGCACATTAGCTGAGGCCCGTTTTTCTATTTCAGGGTTGCTCCAATCAATATGGAATACGGGGTCCATAAACCCTGTCTTTATCACGCTAGGGGCAATGCAATTAACCCGTATATTGTAGGGGGCTAATTCCTTGGCTACCCAGCGGGTGAGCATAACGACACCTTGCTTGGCAATAGCGTAGGCACTAACTCCAAGACTCGACCTGAATGCCACCTGAGAGGCAAAATTGATAATATTACCCGTCTTTTGCTCTACCATTATTCTGCCTACTGCCTGGGAGCAGAATAAGACACTGTTAAGATTAATACCCATATACTTGTTCCAAGTATCTTCTGTAATTTGAAGAAAAGCCCCGGGCTCGCTGATGATTCCGCCGACACAATTCACCAGAATATCAATAACTCCAAACTCATCCATAACCTTCTTGACAAGCTCCTCGACTTGAGCTTTCTTAGTGACGTCAGTCTGGACAGCCAAGGCACGCCGACCAAGGTTCTTAATTTCCTCAGTAACAGCCGCTAGCTGACCATCATCAACCATCGGGTCACAGGTGGCGATATCAGCCCCAGCCTTAGCAAAAGCTAAAGCAGTGGCCCTACCTGTC
>JAUVWD010000034.1 GCA_030604285.1 Chloroflexota bacterium | reverse complement strand
TTGATGGTCATACCCATATAGAAAGCTCTATGCTTCACCCTGCCCAATATGCTTGCGCAGTGGTTCCCAGGGGAGTTTTGACTGTGGTCACCGATCTGCACGAAATTGCCAACGTATGTGGGCTTGCAGGCATAAGGTTCGTTGCAAGCTGGGCACAGAAATCACCATTGGATATATTATTCATGGCCCCTTCTTGTGTGCCAGCAACTACCCTGGAAACGTCAGGTGCCAAAATCGGTGCTGAGGAGATAAGAGAGATTCTAGCGTATCCGAACGTTATTGGCCTGGGAGAGGTGATGAACTTCTCCGGCGTTATCAATTGCGATAGGGAGGTTTTGGACAAGCTCATTGCCGCGAAGGGCAGTGTTATCGGTGGGCACGCCCCTGGACTTAGTGGCAAAGAGCTTAACGCCTACATAGCGGCAGGAATTCTTTCTGAGCATGAATCCACTACACTGGAAGAGGGAAGGGAAAAGCTGGAGCGAGGAATGTACCTGATGATTCGAGAAGGCTCTTCAGAGAAGAACCTTGATACTCTCTTACCTCTAGTTACCGATAAGACCTACAAGAGGTGTTTTTTTGTGGTAGATGACCGCAGCTGCTCCGACCTCTTTCGCGACGGGGATGTGGATGCTGTGGTGAGAAAGGCTATCAGCAGGGGGCTCGAGCCAGTCCGAGCTTTGTAGATGGCAACAATTAACACCGCCGAGTATTTCAGGCTTCACGATAGAGGGGCCATCGGCCCAGGCTATCTAGCCAATCTCATCACCATCGCTGATTTATCCAAGCTAGAAATAGACATGGTGTTTTACCGAGGCAAACTAGTGGCGGGCAAAGGCAAGCCTTTGTTTTTAATGCCACATACTCCTCCTGAACTAACGGACACGGTGCGCGTGAAGCGGCTCAACCTGGAATCGCTAAGGCTCTCTGCCACCGGTGAGACTCATCCAGTTATCGAAATCATCCCGGGACAGATAGTCACTAAGAAACGGGTGGAGAAGGTGAAGGTCGAGGATGGTGCAATCATGCCCGATACCGAAAAGGACATCTTGAAGATAGTGGTAGTGGAAAGGCATAGAGCCAGTGGCAACGTCGGTCTGGGGCTGGTTAGGGGCTTCGGCTTAAAGCGAGGCGCGTTAGCCTCTTCTGTAGCTCATGATTCTCATAACATAATAGCCGTAGGCACCGATGATGTTGATATACTTAAGGCGATCGAGGAAATAGAGAAATTACAAGGTGGGCTTGTTGTTTGTGCCAACGGCGAAATTCTCGCCTCTTTGCCACTGCCAGTTGCGGGTCTGCTTTCTCTCGAGCCCCTGGAGGAAGTTGTATCTCAGTTCGAGAAATTGGAAAAAACTGCCACTAGCTTGGGGGATTTGCCGCCAGCACCCTTCTCAATACTTTCCTTCCTTGCTCTGCCAGTTATTCCTGAGTTGAGGCTGTCTGATCTGGGGCTGGTGGATGTGGCAGAGTTTAGACTAATTTAGCAGGTTTTGGGGAATTTAGTGAAAAGGGGTTGAAAAGAGACTCGCAGTGGCGTTAACCTTTACTAAAAATATTAAGCAGGAGGTAACATGAACTTTGATCTTACCAGGCAACAGGAGATGCTGAGGGACACGGTTCGCCAATTTGCTGACAGCGAATTGGCTCCCAGAGCGTTGGAGCTAGATGAGAGAGGGGAGTTTCCCTTCGATATCGTCAAGAGAACTGGCGAGATGGGCTTGATAGGGATCATGACGCCAAAGGAATACGGTGGGACGGAGATGGGACATTTGGCGAGGATGGTAGCCATAGAGGAAATATCTCGCGTTTATCCTCCTTTGGGCTTCTTCTTCCAAACATGCCATTTGGGACATTATTCCATACAGAATTGGGGCACAGAGGAACAAAAGACAAAATATCTCCCCTCTCTATGCAAGGGAGAGAAGATAATCTGTGACGCCATCACTGAGGCCTCAGGGGGCTCCGACCCTACAACAACTCAGACCACAGCCCAGCTTGACGGGAATGAATTTGTCATCAACGGCAGAAAAGTCTACATCACTTTGGCAGGAGTAGCCGACCTTGCTTGCATCCTTGCCAAGACGGACGATAAATTCAACACCATTCTGGTGGAGAAAGGCACTCCCGGTTTTGAAATTGTGAGGAGAGAGAACATTGCCGGATTTAGTACCATGCCAGTCAACGAATTGGCTTTCACCAATTGTAGAGTCCCCAAGACCAATCTTATTGGGCAGGAGGGACGGGGCCTAGGAATAGGTCTCACCACGATCAGCGTGATTGGTCGAACAGGTGTTGCTGGGATTGGCTTGGGAATTGCTAGAGGATGCTACGAAGCAGCCTTGAAGTTTGCCAAGGAGAGGAAGCTATATGGGAAACCTATAACCGAGCTTCAAGCAATACAGTTTGCACTGGTTGACATAAACGTGGACATTGAAGCAGCAAAGTGGGTTTCCTACTATGCCGCCTGGCAGATTGACCAAGGCAAAGACTTACGGGCAATAGGACCGGACATAGCCCGGGCTAAACTGGTCAGCTGTGAGTTAGCCAATAGAGTGGCCCCCAAGGCGGTGCAAATAATGGGCGCGTATGGAGTTTCGGAAGAATATCATATCGTTCGCCGCCTTAAGGATGCCTTACAGCTCTTCCCAGCAGCCGGCACCCAGGAGATTATGAAAGCCACCATCGGAAGGAGTATTATGGCTTAGCCATGGCTTTGAATATCGTTGTTTGCATCAAACAGGTTCCAGACCCGGAACATTTCTCGAAGGTTTCTCTTGATCCGGTGACCAAAACGATAAGCCGAGAAGGGATACCGGCTATCATTAATCCTCTGGACAAGAATGCGTTGGAGGAAGGGCTGAGGATTAAGGAGAAATTCTCCGCGAAGGTAGCCGTAATAACTATGGGGCCTCCACAAGCGAGGAGAGCCCTGGAGGAGGCGTTAGCCATGGGTGCCGATGAGGCCTTCCTCCTTTGTGACAAGGCTTTCGCCGCAGCAGATACGCTGGGTACAGCTTGTGCTTTGGCCCCCGGCATTCAGAAAATAGGCCACTTTGACCTAGTTCTCTGTGGCAATGAGACGGTAGACAGCGGCACTGGCCAGGTGGGGCCCCAAATCGCGCAGTTTCTGAACATACCCTATCTAACCAAGGTGAAAGAAATCGCCTTTGACGAAGAAAGGACTTTGATCGTCAAACGAGGTCTGGAGCAGGGATATATGAGGGTGAGGGTTAAACTCCCAGCCCTCTTGGCTGTGAATAAGGAAATCAATAAGCCACGGCTTACAACAGCATTTGGGATAATAGCGGCGGCGGAGAAGGAAATCAAAGCTTTCGACTGTCGTGAACTCGGCGTTGATCCCAACGACGTCGGTATCAGTGGCTCGCCCACAAGAGTTGTCGAAACCTTCCAGCGTGTTTCACAGCGTAGAAGGGAAGTCATATATGGCTCGCCTGAAGAGGCCGTGAAGAAAACTACCGAGAGGCTTAAGGAGTTTGGTGCTTTAGTTCAATGAGCAAGGAGATTTGGGTTTGGGCGGAACAACGTCAAGGCAGGCTGATGCCAGTATCCCTTGAGCTTCTTGGCAAGGGACAAGAACTCTCTCGGAAGCTTGGCGGGAAAGTGGCAGCGGTTCTTATGGGCGCTGAAGTGAGGGAACTAGCCGCCGAGCTTTTGGAGCATGGCTGTGAGAAGGTTTACGTAGCCGAAGACCCTATCCTTTCCCTTTATCAAAGCGGTCCATACGGCAATCTGCTGGCAGGGTACATTGAGGAGAGTAAACCAGAAATCGTACTATGGGGAGCTACAAGTGTTGGGGGAGAGCTGGCTGCATGGGTAGCGGCCCGACTTAGGACTGGGCTAACTGCTCACTGCATAGATTTGTATATTGATGACATCAAGGGAAAGCCTCAGCTTGTGCAGGTCGTGCCTGGCTGGGGTGGAAACCTGGCACTCAAAATCGTCTGTGATACCACACCCCAAATGGCGACCGTGAAGCCAGGTGTAATGGCTGAAGCTCCTCGAACAAAGGCTCAGGGGGAAATTCTTCCACTAGCCGTCGAGATAAAGGGAGGCGATTTCAGAGCTGAAACCATTGAAATAGTAGAAGAGGAGCTTGAGGAGAGGCCGCTGGAAGAAGCCAAGATAGTCGTAGCTGGAGGCTGGGGCTTGAATTCCCTTGGGAGTTTCGAGCTAGTTGGCGAATTGGCCAAGGTCCTTGGAGGGGCTGTAGGCGGGACACGCCCAGCTTTAGATAAAGGGTGGATAACAGAGAGCAGTCTAATAGGCCAGAGCGGGAAAACTGTGTCCCCAGATTTGTTCATAAGTTTGGGCGCCTCCGGAGCGGCGCAATTCACCACAGGCTTCGAGAAAGCCAAGGTGATCCTGGCTGTAGAGCAAAACCCACAAGCGCCTATCTTTGAAATAGCCGACATAGGAATTGTGGGCGACTTGAAGAGCATCCTGCCTCTATTGATACAGGAATTGAAGAAGGGACTATGAGTCACTCTCCCCCCGAATCAGCTTCTCTGCGTAGTTGAGCAGAGTTTCTTGCCGCTCGAGAGAGACTCCCTTTGTCTCCAGGTATGTCCTTAACGCTTCAAGAGGAGTCAATCCTTCAGCAGCCCAATTGCCCAGCCTGGGCCGCGCCTCGCTCCTAACATCTTTGGCGAAAATGACATACTGAGCCTCCTTAACTGCCTGATTTATTTCATTCTCTTTGAGCGAATTTTCCAGGTATTGAGGCAAGGAAATCTGCAATCTGACTATGGCATCTTTGATTTCAGATTTCCTCCTGGCAATAGCTTCGAGCACAGCGAAGGTGGGGTTGTCATCGGGTGTATCAATGTTAACCTTGATCGTGGTAAAGGCTCGAGCGGGAATCTCATGAAATTCATACTGTGCTCCTGTGTTATCACCCTTGGGAGGGACATCAACAAGGCAAAACCCTTTCTTTTCTCCTTCATCGCCAAAGTCAAGACGCTCCAGGCTGCCGGGGTAGACCATGAGCGGCTGTTCCCACAATTTCTGGTGCTTATGAATATGTCCTAGGGCGACATAATCAAAGGAGGGAAGAGCCACATTGGTAGGAAGAAGAACGGGGTCTCTGCCAATTATCATTACCCTCTCCGAACCCTGTTTGGCCGTGGATACGGATACGTGGGCGGCCAGAACAGACGGCCATGCTGGGTCTAGCTTGGTACTCAGATCGAGCAGTCTTTGCGTCATAATTTGTTGCAACCTGTCATTGATCTCCTCTATGGTAAGGTTCTTATCTTCCTCTCTGCTTAGCAGGGCGCTTCTCCTTGGCCAAGGCAAAGCCACCACCTGAATCCCCCCGCTCTTTGTAGCTACGTGATAGATACCGGGACGATTAGCTACGTAAACATTATTCACCCCGAGGGTATCGTATATCTCCACTGTAGTGGCTCGCCCTACTGCATTGGGCAAATCGTGATTGCCCACCAAAAGAAAGACGGGGATATCCTCTTGTGATATTCTTTTCAGTCGTCTGGCAAACTCCCGTTGCTGAGTCTGAGAGGGGTTGCGGCTCTTATAGGCATCTCCGCAGAAAAGAACCAGATCTACTTTTTCCCCTACGGCGTAGTCAACGACTTGATCCAAAGCCTTTAGGATGTCGCTGAAGCGGCTGGATAGCCCAGTCTGTGGGTCGAAACAACTGTAGCTTTCCACTCCCAAGTGGAGATCAGCAAAGTGGAGGATTTTCACTTCTGCCTTGTTGCCCATAGAGGAGAGATGTCAAAAGGCTCACCCCTCAGCTTACCTTGCAAGCTCTTCTCCAGCTCCTTTACGGGCACCCGAATCTGCGCTAGGCTGTCCCTTTCGCGAATGGTGACTTGATTATCCTCCAGGGACTGGAAATCTATAGTCACACAAAAAGGAGTGCCAGTTTCATCCTGGCGTCTGTACCTCCGACCTATGCTTTGGGAATCATCATAATAGGTCGTGAAGCTGTGGCAGAGTTGCCCGTGAACTTCCTTAGCTAGAGGAGCTAACCTTTCGTTCCTGCTCAGAGGCAAAACTGCCACTGTCACAGGAGCCAAAGAAGGGTGCAAATGCAGAACTGTTCTCGTTTCCCCCTCAACCTCCTCTTCATCATAAGCATCTATGAGGAAGGCCAAGAAGGAGCGGTCAACGCCGGCTGAAGGCTCGATGACATAGGGAACATACCTCTCGCCGCTTTCCGCATCATAGTAACTAAGGTCTCTGCCACTATGTTTAGCGTGCTGAGTTAAGTCATAATCCCCTCTGTTGGCTATGCCCTCCAGTTCCGACCAACCCATAGGAAATAGATACTCCACATCGTAGCAGTCCTTGGCATAGTGAGCTAGCTCGTCTTTGCCGTGCAGGCGCAGACGCAAGTTCTCCTTCTTTATGCCGAGTTCAATGTACCAGTCAAAGCGTTCCTTCACCCAATAATCAAGCCACTCTTCATCAGTCCCCGGCTTGACGAAGTATTCCAACTCCATGTGCTCAAATTCCCTGGTTCTAAAGATGAAGTTGCCCGGCGTGATTTCATTGCGGAATGACTTGCCTACCTGGGCAATACCTAAGGGCAGCTTCTTCCTGGAAGTGGTGACTACGTTCTCAAAATTGACAAAAATTCCTTGCGCAGTTTCAGGGCGAAGGTAGATGGTGCTTGCCTCCTCCTCCACCGGACCCATAAAAGTCTTGAACATCAGATTAAACATACGGGGCTCAGTCAACTCGCCACCGCATTTGGGGCATCTCTGATCGCTTATTTCAGTAGCTCGCCATCTGAAGTGACAGGCTTTACATTCCACCAGAGGATCGGTGAAGCTATCAATGTGACCACTGGCCGCCCAGACTCGAGGATGCATCATAATGCTGGTATCTATACCCACTACATCGTTCCTCTCCTGGACTATAGCTTTCCACCAGGCATCCTTAACATTCCGCTTAAGCTCCACCCCCATCGGACCATAATCCCAGCAGCTACCCAGTCCTCCGTATATCTCGCTGCTTTGGAAGACAAAACCTCTTCGCTTACATAGAGAAACGATCTTGTCCATATCTACAGGCATCTTGTCATCTCCTTCCTTTGAGCCCTCTAGCTTATCAGCTTTGCCAGTAGGCGTCAAAGGATACCTGGAAGGCCCTACTCGGAAACATCCATCTGTCGTTCCGAGGCGAGATTAGAGGAGCTGTTCTTCGATATGAGGATAAGATTCGCTAGAAGCGAATCCGCCGATTTCCCTGGCAGCCGTTATCGCTTTCACCAAGCCCTGTTGAAATATGCGGCGGGAAAACATATATCGGCATGCCCACGTCGCATAGAAAGCACATTGAACAGAAAATACAAGACCCTGCCCAACCAGTTGACTGGC
>JAUVWD010000009.1 GCA_030604285.1 Chloroflexota bacterium | reverse complement strand
TCGAGGAATCGCCAACCATTCCACTAAGCCGATCAGGTTGATGGAATTTTGCGGCGGGCATACGCATGCCATAATGAGATATGGAATTCGCCAGCTCGTGCCTAGAACAATTGAAATGAGATCGGGGCCGGGCTGTCCAGTATGTGTCACAGCAACCTCTGATTTAGACAAAGCTATTGCTCTAGCCCAGTTGCCTGGTGTCATTATCACTACCTTTGGGGATATGATAAGGGTTCCCGGCAGCTACTCTAGCTTGCAACAGGCAAAGGCTGAAGGAGCAGACGTAAGGGTTGTCTACTCCACCATGGATGCCTTGGAGATCGCCAAGGCTAATCCCAAGAGATCGGTCGTCTTTATCGGCATCGGCTTTGAGACCACGGCGCCAACTATAGCTGCTTCCATAGCTAAGGCACACCAAGAGACAGTAGAGAATTTCTATGTCCTTTCCTTGCTCAAGTTAACACCGCCGGTAATGAAAGCATTGCTTGATTTGGGCGAGGTAAAGATAGATGGCATCATTGGCCCGGGACACGTCAGCGTCATAATCGGCTCTTATCCTTATGAATTCATCCCCAAGACTCATAACATCGCCTTCGCTATCTCAGGATTCGAGCCGTTGGATATTCTGCTCTGTATAGACAAGTTGGTGCAGCAGATCGAGGGTGGTCAGCCAAAAGTGGAAATAGCCTACCCTCGTGGGGTGAGGCCTGAAGGAAATACGAAAGCTCTAGAACTAATGAATAGGGTTTTTGAGATTGACGGCGCTAACTGGCGGGGGATAGGTGTTGTTCCTCAAAGCGGTTTAAGGATTAATAAGCAATATCAACATTTTGATGCTGACCAGGCTTTTGCGCGATTGCTTCGCTTTGCTCGCGATGCCAAGCCGGCGAGAGAGCCCAAGGGATGCCGCTGTGGAGACATACTCCGTGGCGTGGCAACACCACTTGAGTGCAAGCTCTTTGGAGGATTCTGCACTCCAGAGAATCCGGTTGGTCCCTGCATGGTTTCCAGTGAAGGTGCCTGTGCCGCGTACTGTCAATACGAATCGCCTGAGAACTCTGAGAATTCTGGGGGCAAAGTATAGAGCAAACCTATGACTGATGCCATCCTTTTAGACCACGTCAGTGGCGGCAAATTGAGCCACGAGCTAGTGAAGAAGAGATTCCTTCCTTTTCTAGCCAATCCTATGTTGGATGCGCTTGACGATTCGGCTGTCTTTGAAGCCAACGGTCGCCTATCTTTCACCACCGATAGCTATGTAGTCAACCCCATCTTCTTTCCCGGGGGAGATATAGGTAAGTTGGCTGTTTGTGGTACGGTTAATGATTTATCCATGAGCGGAGCTAGACCCACATACTTAAGCCTGTCCCTTATCATAGAAGAGGGCTTCTCCTTGAGTGAACTGGAGCTCATAGTCCAGTCAATAAAGGCATCTGCTGAGGAAGCTGAGGTAATGATAATCACGGGAGATACCAAGGTAGTAAACCAGGGACAGGCTGACAAACTATTCATTAATACATCGGGAATAGGTATCGTGCCTGATGAAGTGAATATCTCGGGAGCCAATGCCAAAAGCGGGGATAGCGTGATCTTAAGCGGTACCGTTGGCGACCATGGCATAGCCGTAATGAGCCAGCGGGAAGGGTTGAAGGTCTCTGTGCCCGTGGAAAGTGACTGTGCCCCGCTCAACAGACTAGTGGCTCAAATGCTGGAAGCCTCAACAAAGATCCATTGCCTTCGTGACCCCACCAGAGGTGGGTTGGCTACCACTCTTAATGAATTTGCGATGCAATCTAATGTGGGCATCACCATAGAGGAGGACAAGATACCAGTAGCCGAAGGGGTTAGGGCTGCCTGTGAGCTTTTGGGCTTCGATCCTATTTATGTCGCCAACGAAGGTAAGCTCGTGGCTATAGTTGACCCTGATGATGCTGATAAGATTCTGGCTAAAATGAGGGAAAATTCCTATGGCGGAAATGCCGCCATCATTGGCAAGATAACCGACGATTATGCTGGCAAGGTAATAATGAAAACAAAGCTAGGTTCCTCCCGGATTGTTGATATGCTCAGTGGAGAATTATTGCCACGGATATGCTAGAGACGGCGAACCAGCCAAGGATTGTTATCTTAGGAGTGGGCAATCTACTCCTCCGAGATGATGAGGTAGGAAATCAGTTGTCAGAAACAGTAAATAGGGATGACCTGGGCTATACCAACTTAGAGATCATAGATGATGGCACCTCTCCTGAAATTCTGTCTCTTGTCGAGAGCGCTGATGAGCTAATCATAATTGATGCCGTTAACGGGGGCAAAAAACCACGAACAATCTATCGCTTTGGCATAGATGGAGTGACCTCGCATTCGGCTGCGAGATTATTTGTGCATCAAATAATAGATGTAGTGGACAATTTGAGGATACTAGACTTGCTAGGCAAACAGCCAAAAGGCACAGTCATTATTAGGATTGAGCCGGAAACAATAGATTGGGGGCTGGAGCTATCATCGCGGGTACAAAAGAAAATGCCTGAAATCAGCACTCTGGCAATGAAAGCGATAAAGGAGACCGAGTGAGATGAATTGCATTGGTATTGATATTATAGAGATAGATCGCATTGAATTAGTAATCAAGAAATGGGGTAAGCGCTTTCTAAATCGGATTTATACTGAAGCCGAACTCAAGATATGTGAAAGCAAGGTTTCATCCTTAGCTGCTCGATTTGCCGCCAAGGAAGCGATAATGAAGGTATTGGGCACCGGTGCGAAAGGAGTCAACTGGCGAGAGATTGAAATCCTTGCTGATGCTCGTGGCAAGCCCTTAGTCAGACTTTGCGGCAAAGCCAAAAACAAAGCCAAGGAGCTAAACCTGAGCGAATTCTCTGTGAGCCTTTCCGATACCAAGCACTATGCCGTCGCGGCAGCCATAGGCGCATAGCCAGCTAGAGGTTTCCCGCGCAATGATTGCCTGTATGCTAGCTGAGGTGATAACCTGTGGGGTGCTGGGATCGGATCGAGCCATGTTGAACTGGGGGATATCTTGCCAGGGCAAGGGGCGCGGAGATTAGTGTGTCAGAGCTATGCCTTTAGGGATACGGGGTAGTCATCAGCAGTAGAATGATAGACGAGGGATTAGACAGGGGGCGATATCTATATCGCAATCTCTACTTCGGGAAGAGCGATTCTGGTCACGAAGGCAGCCAATAGACATGCTCCGCAGTAAGCTTTGGATAGGTCTGGTTCTGGGAGGTGTAAGTGTGGCAGAGTGGGAATATGGAGTATCCCGTAGATGAAGAGAAAGTCAGTTTGCATAGTATCATTACTAGCTACTAGTGTTATTGTTGGCTATCTCTTCTTTGTGGGGTGGCTTTTGGGTTTTGTGATAACCAAGTACATGGCTGGCAGAGCAAGTGGGAAACAGGGTAAGGTCAGATCAATCATCATACCTCTTGGAAAGTATAGGGTTCACTTTCACCATTGGCTTATCTGTTCAGGGGTGATAGTCCTTATTCTCATAACAGACATGCGCTTTTTGGCTTCAGCAATATCCTACGGAGTTTTGGGCGGTTTGGTTTTCCAAGGTATCTACTGTTACGGCGATTGGCATAAGATTCTAATTACCACGAGACATCAAATAGAGAAAACAGCACTACATAGTGCTGAGCATCTACTCGGGAGGGGGTAGAATAGGGCTTGATTTTGCCGTCGCGAGAATCCTGCCGCTCCGTGGTCTTGCTGTCACCCATAAGAGGATCCCGGCGCAACTGCTTCAAGAGGCAATAGTGGAGAGAACCAAGCAAGTTCTTGGAGTAACGGCGTGAGTTGATGTGGCGTAGGTTACGGGCAAACAGGCAGCTCGCCTGAATGGGGCTCAAATGAGCGGAGGTTCAAATCCTATCATCCTAATTTTTCCCTCAGCTTATCCTTCACTCTTTCAACGATTCGGGGCAAGATTTCGCCTGTTTTACCCTGGATTAGATAATCTGACACGCCTTCATGGGTGAGCGGGGTTGGTTCTGCATTGACTTCGATTATCTTTGTGTCTGATTTACGCTCGGATGTATGTAGACGCGAAGGCAATCCCCCAAAATGACGCTTTGCAATCCTGGGTAAGCTTGCAAAGGGATAAACAACGGCTGAGGTTCCACATATAAGCATAAGGTCACAATTTAGAGCCTGTTCTTCTGATTTCACACTGACATCTTCCGGGATTGGCTCCTTAAAGTGGACCACATCGTACTTCAGAACTCTGCCGCACTTGCTGCAATGAGGTGGCAATTGTTCAAAAGAGGATTCTTCAATGCCAAATCTTGACCGACACGAAATACATCTCAGCTTGCGCGCACTCCCATGATATTCCAGTAGATTCTTGCTCCCGGCTTTTTCATGTAGCCCATCAATATTTTGCGTGATTACACATTTAATAACGCCATCCCTTTCAAGCTCCGCCAAGGCATAGTGCCCGGGGTTGGGATCCGCTTGCCCGACTGCCCTATAGAGTGCTCCGTATCTGGTGTATAACACCTCCTCCCAGTAGGACTTGGGATCGCTCAGGAAAAGCTCATACCTTTCATAAGCCTTGGCCTCCGCCTCTCTATCTGTAGTCCAAATCCCCTTTGGACCTCGAAAATCCGGGATATTGGACTCGGTTGATATACCAGCTCCGGTCAGCGCTATAGCGTATTTGCTATTTGCTAGATCGTTTGCCGCCCGCTCAATCAAATTCTCCGAATCTTCCATAGCTCACCTCTCAGAAAAAAACCTTGAATCATGAAGAAAACCTCAAGGAGGCTTCCTTATTCTTTAAATGCACAGTATAATAGTCTCCGTTAGGGATAGTAAAGTCTGTGCGACTATGCCCTGCGTAGGAGTTGTTGGAAATGGCAGGGTGGATGAGAAAGATTAAGAACGAGGGAATACTTGGAAAGGGAATATCCTAGCTATGCAATGGTAGGGGTGGGGGTTTTGATAAGGCAGGACAACAGAGTCCTTCTGACCCAGAGGAGATTCGAACCTGATACAGGGTTGTGGACCTTACCTGGGGGACTTGTAGAATTAGGTGAGGGAATTAGAGAAGCAGCAAAGCGCGAGACTAAGGAGGAGACTGGCTTAGATATAGAGATCGAAAGGCTCCTCGGTGTGGTTGACAAGATAGTACAAGATGAGGACGGCAGAATCCGCTACCATTACGCTCTGATTGACTTTCTAGCACATCCCATTGGCGGGGAGTTCAAAATATGCTCAAGTGAGCTTCTGGCAGCTCAATGGATAAGTCTCGATGAAATAGATCGCTATCCTCTACCGAGGGAGCTCAAAAGTTTCATCGAAGAATTTGTCATATAGACAATCTTGCAAACACTTGCAGGCCTTAACGAAGGCAAGCGTGTACATATAAAGGCCTTCTCCGCATTGTGTCAAACTGAAGACCGAGCAATAATATCAAGGTTGAAGCGGCTAGAAACCTATGTCTGAAGAAGATGCCCTTTCTATTTTGGATCGGTCACCGCTACTGCGACTCATATTCTATCCTCACGGAGATTTATTCCCTCCCCTCTCGACCCCCAACATTACCGATTACCTGAGCGAGGTTGAGGAGGGAGTTAGGATCGGCTGTCGCTTTTACAAGAGTAGCCCTGAAGATCCCTCCTTGCTTTACTTCCACGGCAACGGTGAAACGGCAGGGGATCATGATGGTATCGCCCCGCTCTACAACGAAAGGGGAATCAATCTCTTTGTAGCTGATTATCGAGGATACGGTTCAAGCGATGGCACACCCACCTTCACTAATATGATCAACGATGCTCATGTTATTTTCAAAATATTCGGCAAGATAATCGAAAGGGAAGGGCACCGCAAGACTCTCTTCGTGATGGGACGATCCTTAGGATCCATGCCTGCCATTGAGCTTGCCTTCCACTATGGCGATAATATCAACGGTCTGATCACTGAAAGCGGCTGGGGTAACAACTTTCGTCGTTTGTGGGGTCATTTGAAGCCTTCGGAAATAGAAGCCATCTCAGATGAAAACATCGCCTTTCTGAGCAAAATAAAGATGCGATCAATACGTAGGCCCACCCTTATCATTCACGGCGAGCATGATAACCTTGTACCGGTTCGGGAGGCAGAGGAGCTTTATCAGAATTCAGGAGCAGAGGACAAAGAGATCCTTGTAATTCCAAACGCTGATCACAACAACTTAATTATTCTGGGCCAAGACAAATATTTCCAGACAATCGAAACATTTGTGAGAGCCCATCGTTGATTAGGCTTGCGGGGCAAGGCTACTGCTTAGCCGGGTGAACCCTTTAGTTTAAGTTCAAACGATGGCTCAATTCGCGGAGAAACTTCTCTATCTCCGGCGAAAGTTTTGGAGCCTCTTTCCTGTCCTTACTTAGCCGAGCTTCGTAGTGCGCCTCTAGCTCCTGCACAATCTCTCTAGCCCCAGGGTCTCTTCCCATAGCTAAACTGAGTTTCCCGTATTGCTTCTCGGCTTTGCTCTTGGCTTCTTCGAGGTCAATGGGAAGACGATACAAGGAACAGAGTATCTCCAGTAGACGCAACACCCCGGCATAGTCCTCCTCGAATCCTGTGTATTGAGGTAAATGCACTATTAGACTCATGACTTCAATACCGTACTTAGGTGCTTCTTCAGATACAAGGATGGCAATGGTTGTAGGCCCTTCGTAGTCGCTAGCCTGCACACCCAATCTACGTAATTCCTCCCCCGCTGTGCCGGAAGCAGTCCCGGTGACTATTAGAGGCTTGGTATGAGGAACTGCGTCGTACATGCCACCAATGAGACAATACCTTTGTGCACCA
Source organism: Chloroflexota bacterium (assembly GCA_030604285.1). Classification (GTDB taxonomy): domain Bacteria; phylum Chloroflexota; class Dehalococcoidia; order GIF9; family AB-539-J10; genus JADFUX01. Next base: position 4,498 of record JAUVWD010000009.1, on the reverse strand, counting down.
ATCCTTCGCATAACTCTTAGTATAGAGTCGACATAGACCTCGCCTAACATATGTGGCTCCAGCAGGTGGAAAAGTAGGAAGTCCTTACCCTCGGGTGACTTGGCATAGTTGATGACTGTATTCGGTACAATTACTTTGCGCTGACCCTCTATAAGCCGGATAGCCGGTCGATAACGGGTAAAATCGAAGAATGTTCCTGGTTTGGCCAGCTCTCCCAACCGATAGGCCTGCAGGTAGTCCTCCAACAAAGCAAAGCTCAGGCTACCAACACTGCCTACGTCTATCCAAGGCCGCAACATAGCTAAGGCATGCGGCTCATGAACATCTGGCAAAGGCTCCTTGAGTTCGAAAGCACCGACCCGCATAATCACATCGTAGCACAACGAAACGTAAAAGGAAAAAACCCTCTGGACGTTTCTCCTAATACCAGTGGTTGGCTCTTCATCCTGAGCGGTGAGAAAGCAGCCGCCTGAGCAGCATCAGCTTGACAGAGATGTGAATTCCTTACGCGATGGAAAGGAGTCCAAGCTTTGCTAGCTTAGGCTATTGACTTGAGGCTAGCCAGACTTTATATTTGCACTACTAGCTTTTTCGCAGGCGAGTTGCTAACGTTGAAGGGGGTGGCGTACCTTGCCTCGGGTGCGGAAAGAGGTTTTTTTGGGGAAAACAAAAAGCTGAGAAATGAGAAGCAACTCAGGAATTAATGAGTTACTGGAGGCAAAAGCTGAAGGCATTTGCCTGGGGCAGAGAAGCCGGCTGGGGAGTCGATTCACCCAGACCGCATATTGCAGCGAGGTGATAAATGATCATAGTCCAAACACCACTCAGGGTAAGCTTCCTCGGGGGTGGCACCGATTTTGAGGATTTCTACCTCAACTATGGCGGGGCAGTCCTCAGCACTGCCATAGATAAGTACGCTTTTGTCGTAATGAAGGAAAGATACGATGATATGATATATGTTAATTACTCCAAGAAGGAAATTGTGGAACACGTGGATGATCTGGAGCACGAGCTGGTAAGGGAAGCAATGAAAATGACAGGCGTAGAAAAGGGGGTGAAGATAAGCACCTTTGTGGATGTGAGAGAGGGGACCGGGCTGGGCTCCTCAAGCAGTATCACCGTGGGACTTCTTCAATCTCTTTACGCCTACAAGGGTGAAACCGAAACAGCCAATACCTTAGCCCGAGAAGCGTGCCAAATCGAGGTTAACATCTTAGGAAAACCCATGGGGCGGCAAGACCAATACATAGCTGCCTATGGAAATATGAGGTTTATCACCTTTAATGAACAAGGGATAAGTGCGGAAAAGATAGCGCTAAGCAGGGAGGGGAAGACAAAGCTTAGTGAGAGATTGATGCTATTCTTCACTAAGAAAACGCGGCGCTCAGGGGAGATTCTAGCAGAGCAAAAGGCCAATATTTCTGAGCGTGTTGAAGTTCTAAAGGAGATGACTAAACTTGCCTACCTGGGGAAGGAGGCTATCACCAAGGAGGCCTTTGACGAGCTTGGCAAGATGCTCCACCAAGGGTGGCAGCTCAAGAGGCAACTTGCCAGCAAGATAAGCAATTCCGATTTGGACGAACTGTATGAAGCAGCCCTCAACAGCGGGGCTATCGGCGGAAAGATAACTGGAGCGGGTGGGGGAGGGTTTCTTTTGCTCTATGCTCCTGCCCAAAGGAGGGATGACATTCGCTGCGCCCTATGGGGGTTGGAGGAAATTCCTTTCCGCTTTGAAGGTGATGGAAGCAAGGTAATCTTTAATTATAGGAGAAGCTAGGTGAGGGTTCTAATTACCGGCGGTGCAGGATTTATTGGTTCTCACACCGCTGACCTGCTTCTGGAAAAAGGCTATGAAGTCCGAATCCTTGACAGCCTCGATCCACCGGTTCATCCTCAGAGAAAGAAGCCAGGTTATCTCTCCACTGACGCCGAGTTCATCCTTGGGGATGTGCGCAACAAGAGTGATGTCCAGAAGGCGCTTCAAGGGGTAGACTCTGTGTTTCATTTGGCCGCTTATCAGGGTTACCTTACCGACTTTGGCAAATTTGCCTTTACCAATGATGGCGGTACCGCTCTAATATATGAGCTCATCCTGGAGAAACGACTTCCCATAAGCAGGGTGGTTTTGGGGAGCTCTCAGGCGGTCTATGGAGAGGGCAAATATCATTGTGTCCGGGATGGCATCCAATACCCTGCACCCCGCCCGCTGGAGCAACTGGAGAGAGGAGATTGGGACCTAGAATGTCCCGTATGCCAACAGCCAATGCAATCACTCCCTACCGATGAGTTAAGGGTCACGCCTCATAACCAATATGCCGTTTCCAAATATTGCCAGGAGCTTTACGCTTTGACACTGGGTAGACGGTTTGGTATCCCCACCGTGGTGCTTCGCTATAGCATCACCCAAGGACCGCGTCAGAGCTTCTACAATGCTTACTCAGGCATCCTTCGCATTTCTGCCACCAGATTGCTGCAAAACCTGCCCCCAATCATATACGAGGATGGCAAGCAACTTCGGGACTACGTCTACGTTAAGGATGTGGCAGCAGCGAACATCTTGGCACTGGAAAACGAAGCTGCAACCTACCAGGTTTACAACGTCGGGGGAACTGAGATTCTTTCTGTGTCGGAGTATGTTAAGCTTCTTTCCAAGGTTGTGGGTAGAGAAGTCATACCCGAAATCCCTGGCGAGTTCCGCTTCGGCGATGTAAGGCATATTATCTCCGACATCTCCAAGATAAGGGAACTGGGTTGGCAGCCACGAACTTCTTTAGAACAAATCATGTCGGAATACTTTGAATGGGCAACGGAGCAGCCTGAAGTTAGGGATTTCTATACCGAGGCTTCCCAAGTGATGAAGCAGATGGGCGTAATCAGAGCTACCAGATAGGGGGCAACAAATGGCACAGGAAAAGCGTCAAATCATCGAAACTTACCTTTCAGAAGTTGGCGCCACTTTGGGCAAGCTCCCAGTTGACATGGCTGCTCAGGTGGTAGAGCTAATTGAAACAGCCAGGGCGAATGGGAAGAGGGTTTTCACCTTCGGCAACGGTGGCTCAGCGGCTACCGCTTCGCATTTTGCCAGCGACCTCTCCAAAGGCGCTATCTCCCAAGGAAAACCCAGAATAGGAGCCTTTGCCCTGACTGACAATGTTCCCCTTCTCTCCGCCTGGGCAAACGACACTGCTTATGAGAGCATCTTTGCTGAACAACTCGAGAATCTCGTTGAGACAGGAGATGTTGCTATCGGCATCAGCGGCAGTGGCAATTCGCAAAATGTTCTTAATGGCGTGAAAGTGGCAAAGTCTAAAGGCGCTAGCACAATCGGCTTTATCGGCTTCGATGGGGGAAAGCTCAAGAGCTTGGTCGATTTAGCCATCATAGTCCCCAACCATAATATGGAACAGGTGGAGGACATCCACCTTCTTCTAGCACACATTATCACTACTTGCCTGAGGAAATGATGAACATCCTAGTTACTGGTGGAGCCGGCTATGTAGGAAGCATAGTGGCAGAGGAGCTGCTACGCCAAGGCTATCAAGTAATTGTCCTGGATAATCTCCAGCAGGGGCACAAAGGGGCTGTCGCTCCAGGAGCCGAATTTATATTTGCTGACGTCTGTAACGCAGAGGCTTTAGACGGAGTTTTCCAGCGTGCAAGAATTGATGCCGTAATGCATATGGCAGCCGAAACGGTAGTGGAATATTCCATGACCGACCCTAAAAGATACTTCCACAATAATATCGTCGGTGGGATAGAGCTCCTTGACGCGATGCTGAAACACGAAGTCTACAAATTGGTCTTCTCCTCCAGCGCTGCGGTCTATGGAGACCCTCAGAGCATTCCTGTGGATGAGGACCATCCCAAGCTTCCCGTAAATAGCTATGGTGAATCGAAGCTCATGTTTGAGCGCATCCTAGAATGGTATGGCAAGGCCTACGGGCTCAAACACATTTCTTTGAGATACTTCAACGCCGCCGGAGCAAGTGAATCTCTCGGTGAAGACCACCGCCCTGAAACTCATCTCATTCCCAGTGTCCTCAAAGCAGCTTTGAGCAAGAACAGCCCTGTTTCCATATTTGGCACTGATTATCCCACAAAAGACGGGACCTGTGTAAGAGATTATATCCATGTTACTGATTTGGCAATTGCACACATACTTGCCTTGAAAAGGTTGGAAAAGGACGGCAGCAGCTGTATATATAACCTGGGCAATGGAAACGGTTTTTCAGTCAAAGAGGTAATAGAGGTTGCTAAGAAAGTAACCGGATGTAATATAAAAACCGTATCTGCGTCTCGTCGTCCAGGTGACCCGGCGGTACTTATCGCCAGTTCTGAGAAGATAAAAAGAGAATTAAATTGGAATCCACAATATTATGAACTGAAAACAATAATAGAGTCTGCCTGGAAGTGGCACAGCAAATCCCCGGAAGGTTTTAAGAAACGAAATTCTTTTACAGGAAAAAATTAAAGAGTAACAGTTTTAACCTGATTGTAC
>JAUVWD010000022.1 GCA_030604285.1 Chloroflexota bacterium | reverse complement strand
GGCGTGAACAAGTTTACCATTGGCGAAGAAGGGGAAAGAGAGGAGAAGTTATTTACGGTTGATCCAGAGGCAATGAAGGAGCAACTGGATAATATCAACGACCTAAAGAGGACTAGGGATAACAACGAAGTCAAGAGATGTCTTGAGAATGTAAGGAAGACCGCCGAGAGAAAGGAGGAGAATCTCTTTCCTGCGGTGCTCGAAGCGGCGAAAGCCTATGCCACTCTAGGAGAAATAACAGGGGCCATTAGGTTAGCGTATGGCTACCCCTATGACCCGTATAAGATGTTAGAGTATCCATTTGCTTAGCAACTAAGACCAAATTTGCAAAGGGGGTTTAAGATGGCAGAGGGTAAAGGAATAAAAGTCTTGCTGGCGAAAACGGGCCTAGACGGCCATGACAGGGGAGTACGAGTGCTGGCCAGTTGGTTTCGAGATGCCGGGATGGAGGTAATTTACCTAGGCCCATATCAGACGGCAGAAAAAGTGGTAAAGAGTGCTATCGAGGAGGATGTTGATGTAATTGGCTTAAGCTTTCTCGGTGGGGAACATCTGTTCCAGGTATCCAAGGTGACGCAGAAGATGAAGGAAAGCAATTTGAATGTCCCGCTGATGGTTGGGGGCATCATTCCTAAGGTGGATATCCCCAAGTTAAAGGAAATGGGAGCGGCCGGTGTATTCCCCTCTGGTAGCCGAGTGGAAGACATTCTACTGCGTATTGATGAAGTGACAAAGAAGAAAGAGGCCGCTTAGGCTGTGGCAAGGAAGCCTTCAATTTTTGAAGGGGAGGCATTTGGGGTGATAGCTATGGGCATGTCAATACGGAGTATGTATTACTCGGTTTATTGCCTTAGGACAAGCAAAAGAGATGGTGGAGAGCAACTGTTAGTGGTGGAGAACCTATAAGGATTGGCGAAAACTCAAACTTGGAGGGGAGAATGGAGAAGGCAGGAGGGTTTGCCGGCAGTATCCTGTATGTTGATTTAAGTCAGCGGAGTGTTACCAAAGAGCCCTTATCCCAAGAACTGATGGGCGATTTCTTGGGCGGAGCTGGGATCAATACAAAATTGGCTTATGATTTGATCAAGCCTGCTGATGACTCTCTTTCTCCAGGAAATGTTTTGCTCATCGGTGCTGGGCCATTTGTAGGAACGATTATTCCTGGAGCAGGGAGGTGCAGTGCTACTGCCAAGTCTCCCGCATCAGGGCTCTTCGGAAGCAACACCACCGGGTATTTTGGCACGCTAAAATTCGCCGGCTATGATCACTTAGTAACCAAAGGTAAAGCCGATAGACCCGTTTATTTGAAAATACGTGACAACGAAGTAGAGATTCGAGATGCATCTCATATTTGGGGGAAAGACACCTGGGAAGCGACGGATGCTATCTGGGAAGAGTTGGGCCAGGAGTATGAGGTTCTAAGCATCGGCCCGGCTGGTGAGAATCTAGTAAGGAGCGCAAACATAATTGGTGGCAAGTATTCGGCTTTTGCTAGAACGGGGCTTGGGGCGGTGATGGGGTCGAAGAATCTTAAGGCAATCGCAGTCTATGGGACGGGCAGCATTGAGGTTGCCGATGTAGAGGCTTTCACCCAGTTGCTCGACAGGTTATATAAGGAGTTTACGGCTCAGGCTGGCCTTGATGGATGGAGGACTTATGGCACTCTTATCAGCCTCGAAGCCATGGCTAAGGCTGGATTGTATCCTCATAAGAACTTCCAGGAAACCGGCGAAGCTGACAGGTGTATTGAAGCATTCAACCTTGACAATTTTGCCAAACTGAAGGTTGGTGACGTGGCGTGCATGTCCTGTCCGATAGGATGCAAACACTTTGTAGAGTTAAAGGAGGGAAAGTACGCTGGCTTAAAGTTAACCGTGTCCTGTGCCAACGCACCAACCCAAAGCTGGGGCGGCCCTTGCGCCATTGAGGGTTGGGAGGAGATATTTAGGTGTGTAGAGTTATGCAACCGCTTGGGGCTGGATTATTACGATACCGCCGGCCTAATAGCTTGGGCCATCGAGCTCTACAAACGAAGGATAATAGATAACAAAGATACCCAGGGTCTCGAACTCGACTGGGGTAAAGCGGACGCGATTGAAGAATTAATTCAGAAGATAGCTCATAAGGATGGTTTTGGAGAGATACTTGCTCAAGGACTGATTGAAGCCCCCAAGCGTATCGGACGGAATTCCGCTTATTATCTCTCTCAGGTGAAGGGAATAGGGTTGGTGTTTGATCCGCGTGTCAGGCATTCTGTGGAGGTTGTTAGCCAATCGTTTAATGTTAGAGGAGCGCATGATTCTGCCCTTAGTGTGACTATGCTCCCCAGAACCCGTGAGAAGATGATAAAGTTCGCTGAGAGGATAGGCTTTCCTCCGAGGGATGCCTGGGATAGAGTGCTTGCCGGACCTGAAGGATTCAACGCCGCCCGGCTTAGCAAGTGGTATGAGGATAATGTGACAGTGTTGGATTCCTTAGGGGTGTGTCAGTTTGCACCCTTTCAAAGGCCCAACATCGCGTTATGGGCAGAACTCTATTCCGCTTTAACCGGGATAAAGAAGGATGCCACTGAGCTTCTAAAGACTGGGGAGAGAGCTTGGAATATAAGAAGGGCGTTTAATCTCAGGGAAGGGGCGGCCAGGAAAGATGATACCTTTCCAGAGAGGACCATGAGGGAACCTGTTAAGTTTGGAGACAAAGAGTATAGTCCGTTTACGCAAGAGCATCTCACGGAATTAATAGACGATTATTACCAGGAAAGAGGGTGGAATTCGGATGGCACAATTAGCCAGGAAAAGCTCGACGAGTTAGGTCTAAGATTGTGACCAGCAGATTCTGGAGGAATTAAATGTCTGAAGTAAGAGTAACTAAAGAAGAAAACTGTTCTGGCTGTCGTCTTTGCGCTTTAGCTTGTTCTTTCTTTATCTCTCCTGAGAGAGCTTTTAGCCTATCCAAATCACAGATAAGAGTTGCGCGGACTGATGGAGAAAACAGGTTTAAGGTTGGTCTGCTAGAAGACTGCCTGGGTTGCGGGATATGCGTAGACTACTGCCATTATGGAGTTCTAAGTAAGGAGTGAGATTGTCGTAAATCGAGTCGTTGACCAAAATACCATTTTGGGTGGCTCAGAAATGGAAGCAGAAACGATGGATGTTAAACAGGTGGTGGAATATACAGGGCTGGATAAGGAGAGCATTCACAGAATGGTTTCTACGCGTCAGATACCCTTTGTCGAGACTGTCACGGGGCTGCGTTTTGAGAAGAAAGCGATCGACTTATGGTTACACTTGCTAGATGATGATTCCGTGCCCGTATATCAAACTATATGGCACGGAACTATATCGCCCGGTAACTTTGGCTTTGATTATCCCATCGCTGAAGGCAAAATAGGCGTACAGGGCGCACCCATTTCCTCGTTATTCAAGTTGCCAAAACTGGACGCTCCTGAGCTAAAGGAACGAGTGAGGAATTTCTATCTCGATTCTTATCATAGTTTTGAAAACGAGTAACAGGCAAAAGGCACATTATTTGGCTTATTAGGAACGTTAACATAGCGCTTCGTTCCGAAGCTATCTCTTCCGAAAATGTTTTGAGGTCGAAGTCCTAAATGTCAATCTATTTCATCTCTGTATCTATGATCTGGTTATCGAAACCTACTCTTGCTTCCTTATCTTCTTGAATCAGCCGCCACGATAATTGCATTTAGCTTTTGCGAGCTGTTGACAGCAACCTCAGCCATGTTCGCATCTTTTCCGTAGATGGCAAATTTGAACTTCTTGTCATGTCTATTTCCGTACCCACTTTTTGTTGCTGTGTTGAGCCATTACCGCCTTTCCACGGAGGCAGTTGACATAATACTATGGTGCTTCTCTCATCAGCGAGGCTGAGAGAGCGGATGATATTTGTGGTGAGTTTCCTCAGCGTATTTATCTGAGGCATGGACATAGCGTGTTGTGGTATCTAGGGATTCATGGCCCAAGAGGATTTGAAGGGCTGCTGGATTGGCGCCTTCTTCAGCTAAGTATGTGGCAAAGCCATGTCTCAGGGAATGTGCTGACGTGGGAACATTGATCTTTAGTTTCTCTCGATATCTTTTGATCCTCTCTTGAAGGTAATTAGTTGAGATCCTCTTTCTAGGGCTAATCACATTTCTGCCGGCATAGGGGATGAATAAAGCAGGGCAATTATCCTTGCGCGTATTCAAATAGACCTCTAGGTATTCTTTAGCCCTTGGAGTCAGATAGACAAAGCGTTGTTTCCTTCCTTTTCCCGTGATGAAAATGCGTCCGCTATCATCAATCTGGTTGCGATTAAGGTTACATAGCTCAGAAATCCGCATTCCGGTGGCAAATAACACCTCCAGCATAGTTTGGTTTCTTAAAGCTATCTTGGCATTTGACTCTAACGAACGTGGGGCCTCAATTAGTCTAACCAGATCGTTAAGCTCAGCTACTTGTGGATGCTTCCGTCCCACCTTGGTCAATTTCACTGCCTGCGGTGGTATGGGACAGGGGTAATCCATATCAACCAGGTAGCGCATATAGCCACGGAGAGCTGACAACATGCGGTTTATGGACCGAGAATCTAGTTGTTTATCACTCTGTCCTAGACTTGCCGTTTTGCGGTCGCGAGAAACTAGATATGCCTTATAGTAGGTGATAGTACGCTTCTCGGCTTTATCAAAGTTAATGCCACTTTCCTCGAGGAAATTATCGAAAACATTCAAGTCTCGTTCGTAGTTATAAACCGTCTCAGGTGAGTAGTTGTTGGCCCGCAGATCAAGTAGAAAATCATCGACATAACGCAGCATTTATTTGCTCCGACGTTGAGTGAGTGTAAGGAATATTATACTCGATTAACTTCGCTAAGTCAAACATATGAAGCAACCCCTACCTTCAACCATTAACCTAGGTCCCCCAAGTGCACGCGATCCCAATTCGATTTCACCGCCTGGAACATAGCCATCGAATTTTGACTCTCGACCACCATGCTCTTAATGGAACTTGAAGGAGTGTCATCCGATTGTGTGCACCTTGCTTATTCTTGGTGCCCCTGATAAGGAAATAATCAAGTTCGCAATGGGTGGGGTGGTCTGTCTTAATCGAAGCGATGACGCCTGCTCAATAGAGTGGGTGCTGCCCCCTGAGCTTACCCAAACATAGAGTCACGCTACACATGGAACTCGACTATATCGCCGTCTTGTAGGGCATGGTCTCTACCGACTCTCTGCCCATCATACTTCCCTGAGCCCCAAATCACAATATATCTTAGGTTTTGTTGAAAATCCTTATGAACGGACTCTGCAGCGTCCATTGCAGTGCTGCCCCTCTTCAGTATCACCGGTTCGGTCAAATCCGCCTTGCTTCCAGGGGCTTTGGTGTAAACTCGAACAATATCCAGAGCTTCGTAGATTGATTCCCTCATTCTGTCTAAGCCATTCCCCTCCTTGGCAGAGGTCGACACCATGGGAACTAGCCCGCCATATTGCGACATTAACCTTTCCCAGTTACCACTTGAACCTTCTAAATCATTCTTGTTCCCGATGATCAACATCTTCTTCTGATAGCTTCCCGGGGTTGCTTCTTCAAGATTATCGTTCAAAAGTTCTATCCGAGCTTCTCTCAGGGCTTGCAGCGTAGGTTCTACCTGAGCTGTTGGCTCGGCACCTAAATCTACTACAATAGCGATGAGGTCGGCGCCTCTAAGCGAGTTAGCAAGCAATGTTCGCACATGTTTGTCCCCTATGGGCGGCGTATCCACTAGCTGAATTTGGATATTCTCAAATTTCATCATCCCAGGGATGGCAGTTTTGGTGGTGTAAGGGTAAGGAGCTACTTCAGGGGATGCCTCGGTGACTGATGCTAGTAATTGCGATTTCCCCACATTGGCTAGGCCAGTTAGTATTACCTGCCCAGCCCCCTCCTTTCTGATATACAGGCCTGCCCGTCTAGCTGTAGCGTATTTCCTCTCTGCCTCATCCGACAGCCTAGCAATCTTTCGTCTTAGCCCAGCATGAAGCTTGTCGGTGCCCTTATGCTTCGGCATAATGGCCAGCATAGCCTGCAGAGCCCCAATCTTCTCCTCTGGGTCTTTAGCTAGCCTGTAGCGCTTCTCAGCTTCAAAATACTGCGGCGGTAAATTCGCTGGCATATATCAATTTTAGCACTATGCCGAGTACGCAAGGTAGTGACGATGCTGAGAACCTCAAGAAGAAATCTTTCTTGGCATTAGATGTAGAATAGACCCGTCCCAGTTGGGAGCTGGCTGGGCCGGAGAGGGATACAAGCCGGACAGGTATAGACACTCAAGGGGATAGGCAAGAAAGAAACGCCGGCCGAGCTTCTTCTCCTGCCTTAACCCCCACTTCGAGAGCTCTATAGCCGCTTCCGATGACGGCAAAGGCTATACTTCAAAACATATTCTCGCTGTCATTGCGAGCCGAAGGCGTGGCAATCCCTTGCCTTGGGTAGGGCGCAAGCGCAGATTGCTCAGCCCTGTTCGCGGGGTTTGCCCTCAGTGAGATTCTTCGGAGGATCTTGTCGGCGGGTGTGTTGGCGTGTAAGCCTCGGCCTCTCCCCGCCTCAAACCACTGACAGCTTCCCCAGGCCGCCTTGGGTCATAGCGGCACTTATCACGGAACGCAACGTCCGGAGGGTTCTTCAGAGCCGCAGGACGGCCAAAGCACCGATAGCGGAACGCCACATCTTCCATAGAAGGTCATCCCTGCTGGATTGTCGAACTTGTACTTTAGGCATCTCATCCCTCATATCCAACTGCAGATTCTGGGCAGTGCCTCTTCCACCCCTCTCCACCCAGCCATCGGCTCCGCATTCTTTGTACATTGTTAAGATTCGCTGAGAAACTTCAAGACGCTGCGAAGTACCGTTTCCGTCTCTTCTAGAAGGCCATGGGCCGTATTCTCGAAGTACACAAGCTCGGCGTTTGGTATGGCTTTATCCAAGATCGAAGCGTTTTCTTGAGGTATGAGAATGTCCCCCTTGCCCTGCAATATGAGAGTGGGCGCCTTGATCTCCGACAGCCTATCATAAGTATCGAAACTCATTATTGCATTCAGTTGGCGCATATAGGCTTCGTTCGAAATCGGGGCTTTGACCATTTGTTGGATTGCATATTCTGCAAGCTCAGGGTTATTGTTTAGGAAGTCTTGGGTGACAAGGAGTGGAATCATGATTCTCGCTATTTCTTCCGGCGACAAAGCACTCCTATCGGTCGTGAGCGTTCCCAGCACTTCCTGAGATGGCCAAACCGACTTTGCACCCCCACAGCTGGTTGAACAGAGGACAAGCTTTTCGACTTTCTCCGGGTAGTTGAGCACCAGCTCCTGAGCTATCATCCCACCCATTGAGATTCCGAGCGCATGGGCCCGAGAGATTCCCAGGGCATTCATCAAACCTGCGGTGTCATCGGCAAACAGCCTAATTGAGTATTCCTTGTTCGATATGTCTGTGCGCCCAGCTCCCCTGTTGTCAAACGCGACTGTCTTGAATGCTTCCGAGAACGCTTGAATCCAACGAGGATCCCACCAGTCTACGTTCGCACCTAGCCCCGCGATCATTATGAGGGGAAAGCCCTCGCCGTGCACTTCGTAGTGAATCCGGATGTCATTTACCTTTACCTTCGGCAACGTCAAAACCTCGTTTGTAACGATTTTCGCTCTTACATATTGGTTCTGCCAAGAAGATAGCCTTGGCTCTTGTCTGGCTTTTCTTCAAAGGAGAGGGCTTGCTGTACTGGCTGTGGGGGAAGGGCTAAGTCATAGCCGCATTCGCCACAGAATCTATCCCCAGGAAAGTTTCCGGGGCCACACTGAGGGCAGACCTGTAAAAGCTTTGCCCCACATTGACGGCAAAACTTCCTCGTCTCAGGATTTTCCGTCTGGCACTTTGCGCATTTCATCCTTCGCCTCCCGGAGACGAAGTCTGCTATTCGCTTGCCGTTATCATACTCGGCCCTGACAAAATGTCAACCATGGAGGACTTAAAGGAACCGGTGGGGAGGTTGTTCTTCTCGTTGAGGGGTTTTTACAGCTCGTATTAAGGCTTATAGGGCGGAAGAGCCAATGGTTAAGGAATTATGGGGAATTGCTTAGGCGTGGTAAACTCGGCGAAATATGTTAGACTAGGCAATCCCCATTAGCTAAGCTGGGGTAAGATCGCTGGTAATATAGCATGGATGCGAGCATTACTGTTTATGGTGGTGCAGGTGTAGTAGGCGGAAATAAGGTTTTACTTGAGGCAGATGGTACGGCGATATGTTTTGACTTCGGGATTAACTATGACCTATGGTGACAATATTTCGAATAATACTTGAAGCCTCGTGCCAGCAGAGGTCTTGCAGACCTAATCGAAATTGGACTTCT
>JAUVWD010000070.1 GCA_030604285.1 Chloroflexota bacterium | reverse complement strand
CGAGGCTCTGGTAGCCAACAGAGCTTCGGAGATAGAGGAGGACATAGTGACTATTGCTGGTAAGCTTTGTCAATCGGGCGATGTGTTAGTAAGAGATGCCAATTTGGCTCCGGTTTGTCCCGGTGATATCATCGCCGTACCGGTTTGTGGCGCTTATTCCATTCCTATGTCAAGCAATTACAATGCCATGCTCAGGCCAGCCATAATCATGGTGCAAAATGGTGAAGCGCGTCTTATCCGCCGGCGAGAAAGCTATGAAGATCTAACGAGGCTAGATGTGGAGTGAACGTGTGGCAAGTTTTAGGCCAAGATAGAAATTTGGCTTTATTGGATCGTAGCCTCAAGGAGAATAGCATAGCTCATGCTTATCTTCTTGTAGGACCGCGCCATGTAGGCAAAAGAACCTTAGCCGTTAATTTGGCTCAAGCCTTAAACTGCGACGGTTTTGAGCCACCTTGTGGCCAGTGCCGCTCTTGTCGTCGAATTCTTGAAGGCAAGCACGCTGATGTTATCGCCATAGGATTGGACTCTAGAACGGAAATCAGCATCGATGATATCAGAGAAGCTCGGCGCCTGGCCAATCTGCCACCTTACGAAGGCAAATGTAAGGTATTCATTGTCAATGATGCTGAATATCTATCGAACGAAGCCTCTAACGCTTTACTCAAAATCTTAGAGGAGCCACCGCCTAAAGTGGTTTGGCTTCTGTTAGCTTGTGAGGAAAATCGCCTTTTGCCTACAGTTGTTTCCCGATGCCATCGATTAGAGCTAAAGCCTATGCCTGTCAAGCAAATAGAGAGAATACTTATTGACTCACGTAGCACCCGCTCAGATGAGGCTAGACTTCTAGCTCGATTAGCGTGTGGTTGCCTTGGCTGGGCATTATCTGCTTCAGCCGATGATAACCTGCTAAAGCAGCGGTCTGAAACGATAGACAAGCTGGCCTCTTTACTAGATGCCAGCTTACACCAGAGATTCGCTTACGCCCAGGAGCTAGCTAGGGAATTTAGCCAAGATCGAAGAACTGTAGCGGAGGTAATGCCAATGTGGCTTGGCTTATGGCACGACTTTATGCTTGCTAAATGTAGCTATGAAGAAGCTATCACGAACATCGATTATGAGGAAACTATAGAGGCAATTTCAAGACAGCTGACTTTAATCGAGATCAAAGATTTCATGGCCAAATTGTATTCGGCGATTGAGGATATCTCTAAGAACGTTAATGCTCTTCTGACACTTGAATTGCTGATGCTTAATATGCCAAGAAAGGAAGTTATTGATGGCCAAGGTAGTATGGGTGCGTTTCAGGCCAGGAGATAAACTATTCTACTGCAATGCCGCTGATGAGATTGCATTACAAGTCGGCGACAGTGTAGTGGTGGAAACTCCCCACAACCTCGATTTAGCTAAGGTTGTTATCTCTGAAGCTCAAGCTCCGGTACACGATCCCGGTGCGCCTATGACATTAATACGCCGAGCTCAGCCCGAGGACATTGAGCAAGCTGAACAGAATGGGGAAAAGGCAAGGGACGCATTAGTCAAATGCAAGGAAATGGCAACTAAGCTCAACTTAGCCATAAAACCTCTTTTAGCTCACTATAATCTTCAGGGTAGTCACCTTACTATATTCTTTGGTGCGGGAGAGAGGGTCGACTTTCGGGAATTGATTAGGAGGCTGAGTCGCACCCTCAAGACAAGAGTGGAATTGAGGCAAGTAGGGCCAAGAGATGAAGCTAGATTGGTAGGAGGAATTGGTAGGTGTGGCTATCCTTTATGCTGTCAGAGCTTTCTTAGTGACTTCGTCCCGGTTTCTATCAAAATGGCGAAGGAACAGAATATAGCTCTGAACCCCATGAAGATCTCAGGCCTATGCGGTCGGCTTCTTTGTTGCCTTGCTTACGAAAGCAAACAATACGCAGAAATCAAAGAAAAAATGCCTCAGATAGGTCAAGAGGTGTCAACATCGTTGGGCAAAGGTGAGGTAGTTGATAGCAACCCTTTGAAGGAAACGGTAACGCTGAAACTCGAGGGTGGAACCCGTACAGAGTTACCCCTTGATCAGGTAAATACGGAAAAAACCTCAAAAAACTAGGTTACAGAATTATTGAAACAGATATTTTTGCCACTCGCCGTGGTTGTGCAGATAACCATAAGGAATATAGAACCCATTGCTACGGGGCGGGCGTGGCTGGCGTATTAATTTCATTCCAGCTTCCTCTGGGGTACGCCCACCTTTACGGCGGTTACAAGGAATACAAGCACTAACCACATTTTCCCAAGTGTGCTCCCCATCTCTTCGCCTTGGAATAACGTGGTCTAAGGTGAGTTCCTTGGTCTTCCCACCACAATATTGACACGTATACTGATCGCGGTTAAATGCCTCAAGCTTAGTCAGCTTCCTTCGGTGATGAGGGGGTCGAACCATATAAACAAGGCGGATCACCGAAGGTATCTGGAACACTTGGCTAACAGAGTGAAGTTCGCCTCTGCTGTTTTCCAGCACTTCGGCTTTGCCACAATAAACTAGCACTATAGCACGACGCACACGGCATAAGTTCAGGGGCTGATAGCCTTGATTAAGAACCAGCACCAGGGAATTTATCATAACTTAACACTGTAATAACGTTGGTTTATTCTAGCAGTCATTTTTCTCGATTGCAATAACGTTTGCGCGTCAGCGTCCCAAAATCAGCGACTAAAATGGGCTTTTGACCAAGGAAGCCGCCTTTTTGTGTTAGAGCGAAAGACGAAACAAATCAGCCAGAACCTGAAAAATGGCAACAAGATACAAAAAGGGCCTTTTACCGTTCACCCCTCTTCGCGCGTTCCGCATCTAGTTTGGATGACGCCAAGATGGTTAGTGTAGAACACATTCTCGCTGTCATTGCGGTGGGCCGAAGCCCGGAACATGGTGAAGGAGAACAGAAGCAATCTGGTGGCTATTCTTTCGATTGCGGGGCTTATTCCTAGCTTACGCTGGGAATCTCGTTGTGGGTTTGCTTCAGCTACGCCTCCCAACCGCTACGCTGATCGCAGTCATATAGAGCCCAGAAATACTTGACAATGGCTTGGCACGCCACCTACAATGGCGGTGGCAGGATAGTAGACTCTGCCGCAAGAACCATAAGACTAGAGTAGAGGTGCGACTATGACGGACTGGGGCGAAAGTGCACAGGCTCTAAATAGGTTTATCAGGCCGCAGACCTTCCCTATCAGTGTAAAGATGGTGGAGAGTGCTGACGACTTTCCTGAAAGAACCAGACGTCCCGTCAGGGACATGGGATTCAAGTCGACTATCTGCGTCGCCATAGCTTTGGCTCGCAAGTATGGCTGGACCATTGGTATGACGGCCGAGGACAATGCTTGCCCTGTCGCGGCGTACCTTTACGGTTGGAGCGATTCCGAGGCTGAGAACGAAGCCATTTTGGCTGATTTTATGAAAGCAATGAGCTATGGAACAAACGACGATGCAATAAAGGCAATTTTGGAAGCTACCAAGCAGTTTAGGCTCAATAGGGGCAATATGGGGGGGTCGTCTTCTCGCCCCTTGAGCTAGGTAGAATTGATCCAGACTTGGTCATAGTGTTTTGCAATTCAGCCCAACTAATGAGACTGGTGCACGGAGCAACCCGAGAAAAGGGTGCGAGTCTGCCCTCCATTTTCAGTGGCAAATTTGGGGTCTGTAATGAAGGAGTGCTGCAAACGTTAAAGATCAAGGAGCCAAGGGTAGTACTGCCCGGAAACGGCGACAGAGTTTGGGGCATGGTGCAGGATGACGAGTTCGTTTTCACCATACCTGGGGAATTGCTAGATCAAGTTATTACCGGTCTTGAAGCTACTCATCGAACCGGGATCCGATATCCCATACCTATTGACGTAAGACACGAGCCACTCTTCCCACCGCAGCTTAGAGTACCGAAGTAAGAAGACTGCTGAGAGGCGTTCATCGCGTAGTCTTGGCTGGTTCTAGCTGATCCGGTGTCGATTATCTTTTGAGAACAGGCCCAACCGCTCACCCGAAACAAAAGGCGTACGGCTTATGATTATTATCCAGGAAAGGCACGAGGGAACCCGCGCTGTGAAATGGCGCTTAAGCTGACACAGAATAGTCACCCGGGACAGGTGGCAAGACTTCTGGTTAGTAAAAAACACCCCGAGTAACCTCCCTCATACTCGGCTTCACGTCCCTTCAGCTTCTGCCTACCTTGTGCTGCGTCTTCTGCCCGCTAACACTTTTCGGCTTTCGCTTACTTGGTCCTCCGCCTCCGCCACTTGAGCTTGGCTACTCGGGACTTTTATAGTTTAACACATCGATACTAGTTTGTCAAATCTCTATTGTGCGGTTGTTGATGTTCTACGATTCTGTCACCATCTAAGTGTTCCATCAAGATGTCACCCTATGAAGGAGATGGTGACATTACATTTCCTTGGGCAGCATTTTCTCATCTTACGGAAAAGCGGATCACCTTTGCACGCTTCTCTGCAGCGGAATTGTACCAACGCTCCTAATGCCCCGTAACATTGCCTGTGGTTTTTTGATACCTCAAAGAACGAAAAGCTAGACATAGCTTCTGCTTGCCCCTCGAACTTCGCCTGTCTTAATTCTTTCCGAAGGTCTCTTGCTAAATCACCAACCTTTCCTTTGTAGCCAAAGCAAGCTCCACAGCAAAAAGCACAGTACTCAACTTAACCTTTTCGTTCAGTTGCAGGATTTCATCTCCCTTCTCTATAGCTTCAAGTGCCCGAACAGTAGTAAACGTACTAACCAACTCGTCAATGCTATT
>JAUVWD010000086.1 GCA_030604285.1 Chloroflexota bacterium | reverse complement strand
GTGAGCTGGGGAGAAAGGTGATGCGCGGCGCCATGCCCGACACTGTGGAGGAATTCAGAGAGCAGGTGCCGCTGACTACTTATGCCGACTATTGTCCTGAGCTTCCGGAGCAGCGTGAGGATGTGCTGCCGGTAAAGCCCGTGTTATGGCAGCATACCGCAGGCAGGTTTAGTGAGCACTCTTTTAGACTAACCCCTTATAAGTGGGTGCCTCTCAGCTCCAGGTTTTGCGACGAGTTGGGGAAGCTGATGTTTGGCATCGGGATTCTTGCTAGTTGCGAAGGGAGGGGAGATGTTTCCAAAGCAAAAGACCACGCGAAGATTCTATATACTGTAGCCCCCAGGCCTTACACTTCGGGCGTCTTGGCCCACATTATGCAAGAGGAGAGTGCACCAGATTTCTTGCCGCCACTCGATGAGGCGGAGAAGATGTCTTTTGAGGCCAGGATAGAGCTCGGCTTTCGGCAAGCTCTATCCCAGGGGTTTGATTACTTTTTCGGCTTGCCGATCGTTCTGGTTGCTGTCGGGGAGAGGTTTAGCAAGCAGTCAGGCAATGTGGATATCCGTCCTCTGTTGGCCAGGCCGAAGACATTGTTTCGCCTGGCCAAAGGATTGGTCAAGAGCAGATTAGCTCGCCGTCCCATGTTGCCCGTAGACCTGTGGTCGGTCAAGGGAATTATGTGCGGCGGCACTGATGGCACCGTCCTCAAAGAAAGGGTGAAGAAGCTGTGGGGGAGATATCCCTTGGACACGTACGCTTGTACGGAAGGCGCCCTCATAGCTACCCAGACCTGGGATTATGATGGCATGGCCTTTATTCCCAACCTTAACTTCCTGGAGTTTATCCCGGAGACAGAGCATTCCAAATGGCAGCTTGACCATTCTTATCAGCCAAGAACTGTCCTGCTCGATGAGGTAAAGCCTGGTGAGAACTACGAGATAGTCATCACCAATTTTCATGGTGGTGCCATGGCCAGATACAGAATGGGAGACATAGTCAGAATAACCTCGCTAAGAAATGAGAAGCTGGGCATTGAAATTCCGCAGATGGCATTTGAACGTCGAATTGACGACATCATTGACATTGGCGGCTTTGTTCGACTGACGGAAAAAGCGATTTGGCAAGCAATTGAGAATACCAGCATTACGTATGAGGATTGGGCAGTGCGCAAGGAGGTTGCTGGAGATAGGCCAGTGCTTCACCTCTATCTTGAGCTCAAGGATGGCTATGTTGCCAGCGAGAGGGGTGTAGCGACCGCAGTGCTTGACCAACTTAGGGAGTTCAACGAGGGCACTGATTACAACGATGTGGAAAGCATGCTTAGCTCAAATCCGATACAGGTTACTTTGCTGCCTGAGGGTGCCTTTGCAAATTACATTTCTCAGCGACGAGCTGAGGGCGCTGATTTGGCTCACTTGAAACCACCTCACATCAATCCTTCGGAGAAAGAGCTTTCTTTGCTGGGAGCTAAGGTGAAAGCGGTTCCTGAGGTGGAGGTCGCTGCTGAAGCTAAGACCGAGGCTGTGGCCAAGCAGTAGCAGCGGTTGTAGTTCAGGAATTTGAGGCAGGCGGTTGCTTTAAGCAGCCGCCTTGGCTTTTTATGGTCTAGTGATCTTAGGAATTGGCACTACGTGTTGAGCTAAACATATGCACGATGTGCCACCCTGGCTGTGGTGACTGTGAAGGGTGAGACTACTTTGTCCGGTAGAAGACTAGTACTTTAGTCTCTCTTGACAACCTTCAAAGCTACGTACATAATTAGACAAGTTCGTTATATACGAGACTCTAGATGAATATTTATGCTTTACCTCCATTAGTTGCTGCGATTGCCTATATCCCATTGCTGGTCATTCTCGTCTATAATCGACCGTGGCAGAGGCAGCATAGGCTCTTTGCCTTGTTTCTAGCTGCTGCAATGCTGTGGAGCTTCCTTGATATATTGCTCCGTAGCTATTCCTTTTTGCCTCATAAACTCATCCTGAGTAAAGCCGTTATCTGCGCTTTCGCGTTGTGTGCGGCGCAATTCCACTGTTTTATATCTTCTTTCTATCCTCCAGGCAAAGGCCGGTGGTTACCCCTTGGCTATGCTTCGGTGGCAGTGGCTGTGGGGCTGGTGGCACTAGACTATGTCCCTGAGAGCCTGAGTGTTACTGACGGCAAGCTTCTAGTCGAGTATGGCCTCGGTCCGTTGTTGCTGGGCCTTCCTCTGGCTATCTTAACAGTTAGGAATATATATTTCTTGACGAAGAAAATACGCATCTTGGATGACCCTGCAGCGCGCAACCAGACTATCTATCTGTTGTTAAGCGTCTGCATTCTCACCCTTTCCGTTTTTACCACCTTCATGCCCTGGGGAAAAGAGCTTCCTACTAGCCATATTGGGAACCTGATAAATGCTGCCGTTTTGACTTACGCCACTGTAAAGCATCGTTTATTGGACATGGGGGTTGTTTTGCGCCGGGGGATATCGTGGGCAGGTTTGGCTGCTACTGGTGTTGGTGCTTACCTGGCTTTGTTCTTCCTGATTCATTTGCTGGCTGGCGTTGAAGTGAAGGCTGCTACCCTGGCCCTGAGTATGCTGGCAGCAGCCGCCATGGCTGTGATTGTTTATCAACTGCGAGGGTCCTTTACCAGATGGGTAGACCGCTTCTTTTATAAGGAGAGCTATGAATATCGTCAGAAGCTGTCTGACTTTGTTGCACACAAATTGGGTGGCGTTTTCGGACTGAAAGAGCTAGGTGAAGGACTGCTGCCATTGCTTTCCGGGAGCCTGGATTGTCGGCAGGCGTATTTGCTGCTTCCAGAGGCTGCCAGTGGTGACTTTGTTGCCGAGTTCACTGAACCGCGAAAGCGAGATGCTCCGCCACTGAGAATAAGGGAGGACAGCCCTATTCTGGAATGGCTGAGGCGGGAGAATAGATGTCTGAGCAGAGACGATCTGAGTATCCTTCCGGAGTTTCGTGGCCTCTGGGTTGAGGAGGGAGATAAGCTTAATGCGTTCGATGTAGAGTTGCTATTCCGGCTAGTGAGTCGGGGTAGTCTGATTGGCGTGTTGGCGTTAAGCAAGAGGAGATCTGGCAGATACTCGCTTGACGATATTGCTTTTGCACAGACTGCCCTCAGCGAGGTGGCGGCTAGCTTGGAGAAGGAATACCTTCAGGAGCAGCTCAGAAAGCGCGAGGAAGAACTATCCCTGATTAGCCAACTAACCGCCGTCATGACGTCTAGCTTGAATATACAGGAAGTATATGATGCGTTTGTTGCTGGGCTAAGGGGCGTAGTTGATGCTGATTTTGCCACGATTGCCTTGATCGACCGGACCGAGCTTTATTTTGAGGCGATGTACGCTGAGACGGGCTCGGCTTGGGGAACAGGGGAGAGGATACCGCTTAAAGACACGGCTACTGAGTGGGTAGCTAGTCGCAAAAGGGCTTTGGTTGAGCCTGACCTGACGAAAAAGAGAAGGTTTTGGACCGGCGAAGAGTACGTCAAGCGGCAGATTCGGTCAATCGTTTACCTCCCGTTGGTGGTGAAAGGTGTGGTTATTGGCAGCCTGATCATCGGCAGCCGCCAGCCGGATGCTTACAGTCCAGAGCAGGTTCATCTCTTGGAGCGCCTGGCTTCTCAGATTGCAGTGCCTGTTGAGAACAGCCGGCTTTATGCGAGGGCTGAACAAAGAGCTCGCGTCGATGAACTTACCGGTCTATTCAATCGCCGGCACTTTGATGAATCCTTTAAGCAGGAGATTGACCGGCAGTCTCGCTATAGTGGTGCACTGTCTTTGATCTTACTCGACCTTGATTATTTCAAAGACTACAATGACAGGGAGGGGCATCTCGCCGGTG